>CALKVR010000085.1 GCA_938004815.1 uncultured Polyangiaceae bacterium
CGATGAGGTCGATGGCTTGCTGACTAATCTCCACAGAGCGACTCCTCGGCTGGAGGTGGCGATCGTCGATCGAGAAGAGCGCGGCCCAAACGCTCGATCAACATCGAACTGTGAGACGCGCGATGGTGTTTTTCTGCCCAGAGGCGCGGTGACACTGTAGGGGCCGAGGACACTGCCCGCGGACACCTGCGGTGCGTCATACGAGCTCGAATGTCGACGGCTGGAAGCGGCCCTCTTTCCAGATGAACAGCTTGTGATCGTCGCAGTGGGGCCCGCTCGCGCCGGCGCGGACGCTGGTTACGAGAAACGCGAGGGGCCACGCCGGGCCGGGGCCGAGCTGCGCCGGGCCGCCCTCGAGGCGCGGCGGCGACCCGCGAGACAGGACAGCCTCATCGGTGCCGCTGAGGTAGGCGCCCACGTCGATGTGAGAGTGGTAGAGAACCTTGACGGGCGCGCCCGTGTACATCCCATCGGTGATGTGCGCCTCGAGCGTTCGCTCCTTGAACGCGAAGAACGTCTTCGGCGTCCGAAAGTACGTCTTGGGGTCGAGCTTGTGCAGCGCCTTGGCCATGTTCTCGATCGGGATCGTCCGGTCGCAGAGCAAACCATCGTCGGCGGGCCCGGCGAGGATGCCGCACGCCTCTTGCTCCGCGATGTGACCGGCGATCGCGTCCTGCTCGACGGCGGCGATCGCCGCGCGCGTGATGCGGAGGCCACCGTGGATCCAGGGCGAGTTCTTCCAGTCCCAGCTCATGGACCGATGATGCATGGGCGTGGTCGGCTGAGGCGCGATTTCCACCACCGAGGCGGATTGCAACGCCGGGGCCACGAGGGGCGCCGGTGGATCCCTCGGGAATCGGCCCCGGTGGCTACATCGACGGGCCGGGCCGCCTACACACGATGTGCAGTTTCTTTACGGCGTTGTGTTCGGTTCGTCTGGTCGCGCCGCGCCCAGCCGTGTGCGCAGCTTTCCCCCCAACGTGAGCCGGCCACCGACTAGCGACGCCAACGATCGGCCGGCGCGATGCGCGGCCGCTCGCTCAGCCTCTTCTCAGGATCGCCATCCACACACCACCGAGACCGAAGGCGATGAGCAGCAACGTGGCGAGGGTGATCCACATACGGAGGCGACCCGGGGTCGGCCCCGCCTGGCCCGCCAGATCCTGATCGAGGGCCGCACGCAGGGCGCCGATCTCGGCCTCTGTCAGCGCCTCTTCTTCGACCGCCTCGCCGGGGCCGTCGACGCGGGAGGGGTCATCGGCCGCCATGCGAAACGGTAGCGCGCCGGGGTCGCTCCGACCACCGCGGCGACGCGTCAGCGATCGAAGCAGAACGCGGCCATCGAGAGCCCGTGCTGGCACCCCGCGTGGATCTGCCGACCCACGTTGCCGGGGCTCATGTCCTTGCTCGCCGCGCCGGCCACGACCAGCATGGGCAGGAACCGCTCGCCGGTCGGGTGCACGGCGTGGATGTCGGGGTGGTCGCGAAAGCGCGTAAGACCGCGGGCCCGGGTGTACGGAGCGGAGTTGGTGATGAGATCGGTTACCCAAACTTGAAAGCGCCGGCTGCGCTCTCCGAGCACGTCGGGCGCGTCGGGGTCGCGCGCGATCTTCTCCATCTCGGCGACGTCGTACGTCAAGCTGCCGCACCCGATGATCAAGAAGCCGTCGTCGCGCAGCGGCTCGATCGCCCGACCGACCGCGAAGTGTAGCTCGGGGTCGAGCGACGCGTGCAGCGACAAATCGATGACGGGTACGTCAGCATCAGGAAACAGGATCTCGAGCGTTCCACCCGTGCCGCCGCGGCCGACACGTTCCGGGTCGACCGCGGCCTTGAGCTTGGCGTAGAGCAGGTGCTCGATCACCTTGCGCGCGAGCCCTACGTCGGCGGCGGTCGTGACGCTGAAGGCCTGGGCCACGAACGCCGGTGACACGAAGACGACCGCCCGAGGCGCGAGCTCGCGGATCGCCGGGGCGAGCCTGCGCAAGAAGCCGTGCGTCGGATCGCCGGGAGACGCGAGCAGCTCCGGGACGCCGTGACCGACGAAGTAAGCGGGCTGGCGCCGAGGCATGCGGCCCCGAGGGTACCGCAGGCTGCCGCCGCGACTGGAACGGTTCTGGCTTAGCGGACCGTGTGCTGACCAGGCTCGCCCAATTCGTTCTGCGGCATCGCGTCGCGACGCTCGTACTCTCGGGGCTTTTCGTCGTGTGCGCCGCGCTCTTGATCCTGCGGGGTGGCCACCTGACGAGCGGTGCGTTCCGAGGCACCGAGCACGAGCGAGCGCACGCGCTCGCCGCCGAGGTCACGGGACACCCCACCGAGACCCTCTTCGTCGCCATCTTCGAGCCCGCGCGGCCCGGACAATCCGCCGAGGAGGTGGACGCTGCGCTCGAGCGCGCAGTCGAGCCGCTGAGACACGACGACCGGGTCGCAGGCGTGATGACACCCGCGAGCGCGCCGAGCTTCCTGAGGTCCCGCCTCGTGGACCAGCAGGGCACGACGCGGCTCGCTCTCGTGACGCTGAAAGGCGACAGCGCCGAGGCGCGCAAGGCCTACGGCGCCGTGCGCCCGACATTGAGCTCGCCGGACGCGAACATCACCTGCACGGGCTTCTTGCCGTTCTTGCACGACATGAACACGACGCTCGAGCACGATCTTCAGCGCGCGGAGCTGATCGCGCTGCCGCTCGCCTTGCTCGTGCTGCTCTTGGTCTTTCGCACGGCGGTGGCGGCTGCGCTGCCGGTGGGCGTCGGCGGCATCGCCGTGCTCGGCGGCGTCGGGCTGGTGCTGGGCGCGTCGCACCTGACAGACGTGTCGATGTACGCGATCAACGTCTGCTCGCTGATCGGCCTCGGCGTCTCGATCGACTACTCGCTCTTTTTGGTGAGCCGTTACCGCGAAGAGCTCGACGCTGGGCGCACGAGAGACGGTGCCATCATCCGCGCGGTCGAGACGGCGGGGCACACCGTCCTGTTCTCGGGTCTCGCGGTCTGCGTGGGGCTCGGGGGCCTGCTCTTCTTCGGCGGTTCGTACCTGCGGCCGATGGGGATCGCTGGCATGGGCGTGGTGACGCTGGCGGTGATCTTCTCGCTCACCTTCTTGCCTGCGCTGCTCTCGGTCCTCGGTGATCGCATCGGCCTCGGCCGTCTACCGCTCCCGGCGCCGCGCAAGCGCCGCGACACCTGGGGGCGGATCGCGCGGAGCGTGATGCGCCGCCCGATCGCCGTCGCCTTGCCGATCTTCCTGCTGCTCACGGCGATGGGGCTCCCGTTCCTGCACCTCAAGCTCGCCGCCGCCGACGTCACCGTCCTCGATCGCGAGATCGAGGCGCGCCGCGGGTACGAGCTCCTCCAAGAGCGGCTACCCGAGCAAGCCAAGAATCGCGTGCTCATCGCGGTCGAGTTCCCGACCTCGCCCGCGCTCACCCCGGAGCGGATCACCGCGCTTTACGACCTGTCGCACCGCGTGAAGGCGCTCCCCGGCGTGACGGGCGTCGACAGCCTCTTCGCGGGAGACGGCATGGTGGGCAGAGACGATCTGCCGCGGTACCTCCTCGACCCGCCGCCGCTCTTCGCCTCGATGGTCGAGGAGGGCAAGGCGATGTCGGTCCGCGACCGGACGGTGCTGCTCTACGCGACGACCGACGCGGCCGCCACCAGCGAGACGGCTCGCGAGGTCGTGCGCGCCATCCGCGCCGATCGCAGAGTGGGCGACGGGCAGCTGGCGGTGGGCGGTGACACCGCGCGCGACCTCGACGCCACCGCGTTCATCGCGTCGCGCGCACCTCGGGCGATCGCCTTCGTCTTCGGCGCGACGCTCATCCTGTTGTTTCTCCTCTTGCGCTCGGTTGTGCTCCCCTTCGCGGCCGCGCTGATGAACGTCGTCTCGATGGCGGGGTCGTTCGGCGCGCTCGTCTGGATCTTCCAGGACGGGCACCTGGGGATCGCCGAGCCGCGCCCGCTCGAGCCCACGCTGCCGGTGCTGCTCTTCTGCGTGCTGTTCGGGCTGTCGATGGACTACCAGGTCCTCTTGCTGTCGCGCATCCGCGAAGCCTACGTGCGGACGAAGAACGACGCGGCCGCGATCACCGAGGGCGTGCAGCGCACCGCGAGCCTGGTGACGAGCGCGGCTGCCATCATGATCGCCGTGTTCATCGCGTTCTCGTCGGCCGACGTCGTGATGGTTCGAGCCGTCGGCGTGGGCATGGCCCTCGCGGTGTTCCTCGACGCGACGCTCGTCCGGACCCTCCTCGTCCCGGCCACGATGCGGCTCTTGGGGCGGCTCAACTGGTGGACGCCGTTCCGCCGGGCCGAGCCGCGCCCGCCTCCGCCCACACCGCCGTCGCACGCCGAGCCGGCTACCAGCTGACGAAGGCGTCGACCCCCGACGGCCCGACGCGAAGGCGCGCCACCGCCGGCTCGGTCTTCGCCTCGTCATCGCCACCGAGCGGCGGAATGACGACCAAGAGCGCGCCGACGACGACAGCACCGGCGGCGACCCCCCAGAGCGCGTTGGCCGTGTCGCGCATCCGGACCGCATCGTCGCGGAGACCGGGGTCGGTGCGCCCGCCCTCTACGAACTCGTCGCGCGCAGACAGCCCCGCCACCCCGACGCCGATCGCGGCTGCGCCGAACACGAGGGAGCTGCCGAGGGTGGCGAACCCCGCGATGCGGCGCCCCGACAGCCACGGCTCGGGCTCGGCGACGGGCGGCGGCGGCGGCAGCGTGGGCTCTTTCATTGCGGGCCTGACGTCGACCTCGAGGATCGCCGAGCCCGGGGCCGGAGCGGTGAGCTCGCGGCTGAGCCGGGTGCCGTCCGGGAGGTCTACGCGTACCGTGTGCGCGCCCTCTTCTGCGAAGATCGTCGCCGGTGCGGGGACCGGGCAGTGACCGTCGAGCCTGACCATCGCCCCCCTGGGCGCGGTCACCTTGATGATCGCCAGCGCCGGCATCGCCCCCTTCAGGCGGCGCTTTCCATCCGAGGTCTGCTCGGGGGTCAGCCCATCACCCGCGAGGCTGACCGACAAGCAGTTGGCGGCGTGGGCCTGCTGCTTCGCCTCGGCCCAGGCGACGCCGGCGTTGAACAGCGCGGCCGGGTGCGGCTCTTCATCGTACGCCGCCTCGAACGACGTCGCCGCCGCGGCGAAGTCGCGCATGACGAACGCGCGCTGCGCGGCCTCGAAGTGGCGCTGGGCTGCGGCCGGGTCGGCAGCGGCGGGCGCCGCGCCGAAGATCGCGGAAGCAGCGAACGCGGACGACAAGGCGACGAACACGATGGGCGCGCGTGCGGCCCGTGCGATCACTGGCATTGGTAATCGATGCAATCCAAGGGTGCCGTGCAGTGAATCACGCTCGTGCACTGCACGCACGTGCTCATGGGCGAGCAGTACGGCTGAAACGCGCCCGTGCAATCGGTGTCGAACTGGCACTCCACACACGTGCCGCCGCGGCAGATGGGCGCGCCGCTGGGGCAGTCGCTCGCTTGCGTCGCGGGGCTGCATTGCGCGCACGCGCCGCCGTAGCATCGAGGGGTCGGCGCCGAGCAATCCGTGGCCTCGGTCGCCGTCGTGCACGCCTGGCAGCCGAAGCCCTCGCAGTAGGGCGAGCCGGGCGGGCACTGCGCCGGCACGAGGCACTCGACGCACTGGTGGAGCGTCGTCTCGCAGAAAGGCGCGGGCGCCGCGCACTGCGCGTCGACGTTGCACTGCACGCAGCGCGCGGTCGTGGTGTTGCACGCGTTGAAGCTCGGCTCGCTCGCGCAGTCGGCGTCGCCGCAGCACGCGATCTCGCAGCGCTGGTTGATGCAGACACCGCTCGGCCCGCAGTGCGCGTCGACCACGCACTCGTGGCAGCGCCGATCGGCGCCGCAATGCAGCCCCTCGTCGTCGCCGTTGAGCATACAGTCTGCGTCGGCGACGCAGTCCTCACACTTACCCGTGACGGGGTCGCAGGCGCGGTCGTTCGTGCAGCTCCCGGGGACGCACTCGACGCACCGGCCCGTCGGGTCGCAGATATCGTCGTTGTCGTCGCAGTCGCCATCTTGCACGCAGGGCAGCGCGCATTCCATTTCGTCGCCGATGCGCACCTGGCAGATCTCGCCCGGCATGCAGTGCGACGGATCACCGCAGGCTCGGCACCGCCCCTCGACGCAATAGGGCCGGGCCGGCTCGTCGCAGTCGGTATCGACGGCGCACTGGGTGCAGCCGTAGATGGGGTGGCAGGCCTGGGTCTCGGGGCACGATGTGCACGGCGGGCCGTCGAGATCGCAGCTCGCCCCCGACCCCGTCGACGCCGACACCGAGCTCGCGGTGGTGCTGGCGCTCGGCTCGCCGCCCCCGGCGCCAGCCGCGCCGCCGGCGACGAGCGCCGGAACGTCGTACGTGCAGCCTGCGGGCTGCGCAGCGAGCCACACGCAGGCGGCGCTGGTGGCGACCGACGCGGCGAGCCGCTTCATCGCGGCGAGCCGCCTGTCTTGTAGGGGGTCGTCGCGAGCGGTGACGCCGTCTTCTTCGGAGCCGCGGTGGGCGCCGACGTCGCCTTCGTCGGTGCGGTGTTGGTGGGCGCCGCGCTCGGTGCCGCGCTGGCAGGCGGCGCCGCGCTTGCAGCGACCGTGGGCTCGGGGACCTGCACAGG
>CALKVR010000086.1 GCA_938004815.1 uncultured Polyangiaceae bacterium
GCTGAAGGGGAAGGCGCCGATGATGACGTCGCCCGTGGCCGCAAAGCTGCCGTTCAAGGGCGCGCCCCCGCCGAAGGCGCCCGGGCCGGCGACGCCAGCCGCCGATGTCGCGCCTGCCAAGCCGAAGAAGAAGGATGCGATGAAAGGCACGGTGGCGATCGAGATCCCGGTCGCCCCACAAAAGGCGCTCCCCTTCGCGGGCGGTGACAAGACCCCGTGGCCCGAGCTGCCGCCGCCGCGCACGATACCTGCGCGGCGCGCCGGGCAACCCGCGCGTGCCCTCCTGACCCTCGATCAGCACGCGGCGATGCACGCCGAGCTCGGCGCCGGGCGAGACGTGAACGAGGTGCACCGGCGATGGGGCCTCGGGATGGCCGAGCGCGTCGAGGTCGACGAGCACTACACCCTCTCGTTCCAGCGCGACGCTCGGGTCCAGGCCGCCTGGGAGCGCGCAAACAAGAGGTTCCGGGCCGCGCTCCGCCGCGGCTGAGCCGATCGCAGCGAGCCCCGGGCGCGGTTTTCTCGGCAAAAGAGGCCGTACGCGCGGCGCCCGGCGAGGGTTTCATTTTTTTTCGCCTCCGGGTGCATCCGAACGCGGACCCCTGGCGAAGGCTCCCCACGAAGACCGAGACGGATGGCGCGACGGCGCGACGCGGGAGACCCCCGCGTCGGCAACGCGCGCTCGGTCCCAACGACACTTTCAGAGCGAGAGGGCACTTCCATGCGAACGACGCGAGCTTGGGCCGTGATGGTGACGTGTGGTCTTTTGACGGGCGCGGTCGCCTGCACCGAAGAGGGCGACACGATCGTGCAACCTTCCGGCAGCTCCGGCGCCGGCGCCGGCGACGGAACGGGCGGCGGCGGCACGGTGATCCCCGCGGGCAAGGCGATGCTGCGGGTGGTGCACTCGTCGGCCGACGCGCCCGCAGTCGACGTCTGGTCGGGCGACGTCAAGATCGCCACCGCGCTCTCGTACGGCGACACGTCGGAGTGGTTGATGGTCGACGCTGGCACCTACGACGTGCAGATCAAAGCCTCCCCGTCGTCGGCTACCGACGACGCGGTGTTCGAGGTCGAGGGTGTCGAGCTCGAAGAGAAGATGGGCACCACCGCGATCGCGGCCGGCCTCCTCTCCTCGACCGCGGACGCCTCCAAGTTCCGCGTGCTTCCGGTCACCGAGAACTTCAACCCCTCGGGCACCGGGAGCGCGATCGCCCGCGTGATTCACGCCTCGCCGGACGCGCCCACGGTGGGGATCGATCTGCACGACGACGACGCCTCGTCGCCCGAGCTCTCGGGCATCGACCGCTTCACCGGCACGGCCGAAGAGGGCTTCCCTCTGAGCGCGGGCGAGGCGCTGCAGATCGGCATCGTGGCGGGCGGCGCGCGCGTCACCGCGTTCACCACGCCGGAGCTGCCCGAGGGCGCCGAGCTGCTGGTCATCGCGACCGGTCTCGTGGCCGAGCCCGGCGACGACGCCGACGGCTTCGCGCTGCTCGCGGTCGGGCCTGACGGCTCTGTCGGCTTCATCCGCCAGAACCCGATCGTCTACGCCCTGCACAACTCGCCTGACGCGCCGCCGGTCGACCTCTACGCGGGCGAAGCGATGCTCGCCAGCCTGTCGTTCGGTGAGCTCGCCAAGCCGGTCCAGGTGCCGCCCGGCGACTACCCGATCGACTTCCGGGTGCAGGGCTCGGACCCGATGAGCGCCCCCGCCATCACCGCCCAGACCGGCGCTCTCGAGCCCGGCAAGCGCTACCTCACGATGGCTTCGGGCCTGCTCGGCGGCTCCGGCGACGCGGCGTTCAACCTCGCCTCGTACGCAGAGAACTTCGACCGAGGTCAGCCCGAGACGGCGCTGATCCGCGCCATCCACGGCTCGCCGGACGCGCCTGCGGTCGACCTCGGCGTCCTGAACGTCGAAGGCGTGGTGAACCCCGTCCTCGTCAGCAACATCTCGTTCCGCGACGCGTCCGCCGCGCCGGGGCTCTCGGTGGGCACGGGCACGATCCCGGTCGGCGTCACGCCGGCGGGGCAGAACGACACGGTCGTGGCCTCGTTCCACGCGCCGACGTTCGCTGGCCTCCGCGCGTTCGGCATCGCCTCCGGGGCGCTCTCTCCCGCAAATGGCGAGAGCTTCCGCCTCCTGGTGGTCGACACCTCGGTGACGCCCTGGACGGTGGCCACCGTTCACCCCCAGCCATGACGTTCGGGCTGCTCTACCCACTGAGGGCGAGTGGCTGCTATTTCACCCCCCAGCCCCCCTCACGAAGTGAGGGGGGTGGACCTCCACGGCAGGAACCTCGTGAGCGCTTTCCTTCTCCCTCGTGTCGCTGCCGGTGATGGCGGCGCCGTGCGCGAATGCATCAACCGTTACGGCGGGCTGGTGTGGTCGCTCGCGCGCCGCCTCTCGGCGCCTTCCGAGATCGAAGATGCGGTTCAGGAGGTTTTCTTGGATCTGTGGCGGTCGGCCGCGCGTTTCGATCCCGGGTTGTCTTCGGAGGTCGCGTTCATCGCCATGGTCGCCCGCCGCCGCCTCATCGATCGTCGTCGCCGCAGCCAGCGCATGCCCCAGGTCGAGTCGCTGGCCGACGCGCCGACGCCCGCCGAGCCCGGCTCGTTCGGCCGGGTCGAGGCGAGCGTCGAGGCGTCCAAGGCGCACGCCGCCCTCGCCCAGCTCCGGCCCGAGCAGCGCACCGTACTCGTCCTCTCGGCCTGCCACGGCCTGAGCCACGAAGAGATCGCGCAGACCGTGAACATGCCGCTCGGCACCGTCAAAGCCCACGCCCGCCGCGGTCTCATCAAGGTGCGCGAGATGCTGTCGGTCCCGCTCCCCGACGAGCGCGGCTTGATCCAGGGGAGAGCCTGACGATGAAGACGCAACCGATGGATCGCGTCCTCGCCCTGCAGTGCGACCGCGCCCTCGCCGGGCTCGACCCGGATCGCGAGGCCGAGCTCGTCTCGCTGATGGCCCCGGGCGCGCGCCTCGACCCGCGGCTCGAGCTCGCGGCCGCCGCGATCGCGCTCTCCGAGATGACGATCGACGAGCACATGCCCGCCGACGTCGCGGCGCGGGTGCTCGCCAACGCCGGCAAGGCGAGCTTGCCGCCGGCGTCGATGCCGCGCGGCGGGACGGTGCCGATGCCGGGGCGCGCGTCGCCCGTTCCGCCGAGCCTTCACGCCGCGCGCGAGCTGCCGGTATCCAACGTCGTGCCGATCGGCCGAGCCCGCCGTTCGTCGTGGATCGGGTGGGCGGTCGCGGCCGCGTGCCTCGGCGTCGCCGCCGGCAGCATCGTGATATCCCGCCAGCCGCGCCCGCAGATCGCGGTGCGCCTCGGGCCCGAGGTCGCCCTCCCCGACGCACCGCCCGCCCCGGCCCCCGCGCTCACCCTCGCCGAGAAGCGAGCGAAGCTCGTCGCCGAGTCCACGGACCTCGTGCGCGTCCCCTGGTCGCCGACCAAGGACGCGGCCGGCCAGGGCGAGACCGGTGAGGTGGTCTGGAGCAACGAGCGTCAGGAGGGCTACATGACCTTCAAGGCCGTCGCCAAGAACGACCCCAAAGCGATTCAGTACCAGCTCTGGATCTTCGACGAGAACCGCGACGAGCGATTCCCCGTCGACGGCGGCGTCTTCGACGTCGACACCGCGACCGGCGAGGTCATCGTGCCCATCCAGGCGCGCCTGCGGGTCGACAAGCCCACCCTGTTCGCGGTTACGGTCGAGGCGCCGGGCGGCGTCGTGGTGTCGAAGCGCGAGCGGATCGTCGTGGCGGCCAAGGTCGCGGGCTGATCCGCCCTGTCCGCGAGTCCCGAACAGGGGCGATCAGCCGCGCAACGCTTCGGTCAGGGCGTGGG
>CALKVR010000087.1 GCA_938004815.1 uncultured Polyangiaceae bacterium
GGCGCGGATGGGTCGGGCCCGCGAAGCCCGAGCCGATCGAGGGGGCGATCGTGCGCGCCCGTCGCGCAAAAGCGGTCGTGTACCTGAAGCCGCGTATCGACAAGGGGCGGCTCCTCGTGACGGCGGACGTGCATCCGGTCCCGGCCACCGTTTGGGAGCGCGTTCGCAACCCGTCGCCCGGCCCCTCTGCGCACGCGTTCGCCGAGGCGCCCATCGACGCCGAGGTTCGCAGCCACCTCGAGCCGGTCCCCCTCAACGCGCCGCTCGCCGTCATCCGCGGCCAGACGTTCGAGTCGCAGGTCATCGGCCTCGCGTGTGGCGACCTCGATCGCGACGGCGCGCTCGAGATCGTGAGCGTCAGCCCCGACCTCGTCTCGCACCTCCGCATTCGCGCCGGCAAGGCGGTCGCGAACCGCGCGCGCAACTGGCGAGATCTGTCGCCCATGGATCCGACACCGATCCGCGAGCCGATCGCCTCCGCCATGGTCAGCTCGCCTTCGCTCGACGACACCTATGCGCAGCGAGAGGTCGTGGTCTCGACGTCCGATCGCCTCCGGGCGACACGCCTCACGCCGGACCTCGACACGATAGCCGGATACTTCGGCTTCGCCGTCCCCGACGGGGGCTCGTACTCGTGTGCGCGCTTCGAGGCGCCGACCATCACCGGACCGCTCGAGCCATGCTCTGCGAACACCCTCGACAAGCGGCGCGCGTCGGTGGGCGGCCGCTACGACGCCATCGCGGGCGCCACGCTCGTGACCGGCGATGGCAAGCCCTACGAGGTCTGGGCAGGGCGTGAAGACGGCGTCATCGAGATATTCGACGACGCCGGGCACGCCACCAAGCTCGCCTCTGGGGGCGCGCAGCTCGCGCTCGGCGACATCGACCAGGACGGCAAGCCCGAGATACTCACCAGCTTGGACGTCGAGCGCGGAACGACCGACGCCGTCGTGGTGTACACGTGGGACCGAACCAAGGCCCCGCCGGTGGAGAAGATCCGCATGCCGGTGGCGGCGGGCGTGCAGGCGCTGGCGGTGTGCCCGCCCGACGGCGCCGGGCGCTCGGCGTTCCTGGTCGCGACCCCCGCCGAGATCCTCGTCGCACGATGACGGTACTGTCACGCCGCGCGCTGGCGTTGGGGAGCCTCGGTGCCGTCCTGGGCTGGCAGGCCGGCGCGCGCGCGCTCGGCCGGACGCCCCTCGGAGGCAGGCTCGCCTTCTCGGTCCCGTGGTCGCTGGCGTCGATCGATCCCCACGATCTCGCGAGCCCCGGAGGCGCGCTCTTCTCGGGAGCCCTGTTCGACACGCTCGTCGTCCCCGATCCGCGGCTCGGGTTCCGGCCCGCCCTCGTCGAGGCGCTGCCGGCGGCCGAGGCAGGGCTCGGCACGGTGGTCCGCTTGCGGCCGGCGCTACGCACCGCAGCCGGCGCGTTCCTCGATGGGCGAGATGTCGTTGCCAGCATTCGGCGAGCGCGGGCGGGTGGCGGCGCCGCTCTCTTGCACGCCCTGAAAGACGTCTCGGTCCACCCGAAAGAGCCGCTGACGGTGCTACTCAAGGCCAACCCGTCGGTGGCGACGCGCGCGCTAGCCTCGCCCCTCGCCGCCATCGTTCCACGGGGGTTCGATCCCGCGCGCCCCGACGGTACGGGGGCCTTTGCCGCCGCGCGGGTCGGCGCGAACCTGGTGCTCACGCGGAACACGAGAGCCGCGATGGGCGCATCGTTCCTCGACGAGCTCGTCGTCGGCGAAGCTCGCGATCTGCAGGAGAGCCTCCGCGACTTCGAAGCGGGCAGGCACGATCTGGGCTGGCTGGGGCTGGGTCTTTTCAACAATCGCGCCAATGCGCAACGCTTCGAGCTCGGCTCCGCGGGTCTCTTGGTGGTGGCGGCATCGGGAACGGTGTCGGGCTTCGAGCGCGCGGGCGCACTGCAGCGCCTCGTCGACCTCTTGCCGCGCGCCCGCCTCGCTCACCTTGGGCTCGGGGCGCTCCCCGACGGCTCGGACGCGGCCCTATGGGACGGCGACCCGATCGACGTCTGGGCCGACAGCCGTTCGGCGCACCTCGGTGAGATCGCCAAGGCGCTGGCCGATATCCTCTCGCGGCCCAGCCACGAGGTCCGCGTTCGGCGCGGCACCGCGAGCGAGATCATGGCGAAGCGCCGCCGCGGCGAGCCCATGCTCTCGTGTCATGTCGTGCGGCCGACCGGTCCGGGGCCGAGCGGGCTCGCCATGGCGCTCGGCACGTTCGACGATCCATCCCGGGCCGGAGACATCGCAGCCCGACCGCCGCGTGGTACGACGCCGCGAGAGATCGCGCGCGAGCTCAAGGTGGCCGTGCTCGGCGAGCTTCGGCTCAGCGGCGGGGTGGTCCCTGGCGTGAAGCTGGCGAAGAGCGTGGCGGGCGGGTGGGACCTGGGGGCGACGTTCAAGAAAAAGGCCTGAGCCCTCGCCGCGACGCGGTCGTCAGCCGACCGGCTCGAACCACCGTCCCTGCTTCGTCACCCGGTAGATCCCCGAGCTGACCGGATAGGCCAGGTCGTCGAGGCTGTCGATCTGGCTGCGGAGCCCCGCGATGGCCTCTGGCTCGTCGACGGTGATGAAGCACAGATCACGCGACGGCATCGCGATGACCGGCGCGCCGGAGAGGAGGGGCGCGATCGCTTGCCACAGCTCGGGGACGAGCGCGAGCGAGCACTCGTAGTCGCCACCGGCGATGATCATGTAGCGGTCGTTCTCGCCGCGGATGTGGATCCTGGGCAGCGTGCGGACCAGGTTCTCGCAGCCGAGGCCGAGGAGACCGTCGGCGTCGAGGCCCAGGCCCGCCACCTCGCCAGGCTGGAGGTAGGCGATGTTGCGCGGCGAGTCGCGCACGAAGACCGCGCTGAGATCGGGCCCGACGGCGGCCGAGGCCAGCTCCAGCGCGCGCGTCTCGCCCCCCACTTCGACCTGGATCGTGACCGGGTGGGGCGCGTGCATGACGCGAAACATGACATTGCCGTTCTCGACCTCGGCGGCCGAGGGGGTGGTTGCCGCAAAGAAGGCCGTGATCGCCTCGGTCGCGGCCTCGGGCTCGCCGCGGACGCGCGCGAGAAGGTTGTTCAGATTCACGTGATGTGAGGCGCCCGCTTCGAAGCGCAGCGTGAGCTGGCCTTGCCCGGCGGCGACGACCTCCGCGACGTGAGGCAACCCGCGCGCGTGCGCGGCCGCGAAGCGGGTCAGGCTCTCGAGCGTCCAGGGCAGGTGGGTGACGTTGTCGGCCTCGTCCGCCCCCCAGCTCTCGATGAGCGCTTCGGCGACCTCGTCGTCTTGCAGGCCCACGAACACCGTCCGCAACCGGCGAAAGGGCCCGTGGTGCGGAAAGCTGAAGTCGGCTTGAAGGCCGAGGAACGCGTACTCGTCGTCGCCGCTCGGAAACGTCCTCTCCACGAGCTCGACGTCGTCGAAGAGCGTCGCCACCAGGCCCTGCGCGCGAAGATGGCCGCTCTTGCCGCCGGGGCCCGAGCAGAGATCGAGCTCGGCGCCCGGCCCGAGATCGTCATCCTCGAAGGCGACGTGGCACCGCACGCCGTCTGCCCCCGAAGTCAGCGTGAACGTGGCATCCGTGAATCGGAGCGTGTTCCCCAACAGGAGCACGATCGGGCACTTGGAGTGTACCTCGGACATCTCTTCCTCCTACCATGAGGGTAGCGAGATCACGCGCGCCCTCCGCCTCGCCCGTGAGGCGCGCCGCCCCCACGCGGCACCGTTTCCGCCGTGATTCCGAGCGCTCGCACCGGGCACAGCGGTTGCTCTGCGCTGCCGCGATGAACGGATCGAATCGATTCTGGGCGGGGCTCGTCCACGCGTGCGTCGCGC
>CALKVR010000088.1 GCA_938004815.1 uncultured Polyangiaceae bacterium
GCCATGCACGATGCCGACATGGCGAGCGTGAAGCGAATCCTTGACGGGGATGAGGCCGCTTTCGTGGAGCTGGTGCGCCGTCTGCAGCGCCCCCTGATGCGGTTGGCAGAGGTGTATGTAGGCAAGGGGGCGGCCGCGGAGGAGATCGTCCAGGACGCCTGGCTCGGCTTCATCGACGGGCTCGAGCGGTTCGAGGGGCGGAGCTCGCTCCAGACGTGGATCGGCAGCATCGTCGTCAACAAGGCGCGGACTCGCCGATCGAAGGCGGCGCGCGAGCTGCCGCTGCTCGACGACGAGGCCTGGCAAGACCCCGACGGGGGCCGCTTCTCGGCGCTGGGGTTCTGGTCGGCGCCGCCGAGAGAGAGCCCGCCCGCGCATGAGCTGATCGAGCAGCGGGATCTGCGGCGGTGCCTCCTCGAGGAAATCGAGGCGCTCCCGGCGGGGCAGCGCGCCGTCGTCACCCTGCGGGACATCGAGGAGTGGTCGAGTGAGGAAGTGTGTAACGTCCTCGGCCTGACCGAGACCAACCAGCGAGTCTTGCTGCACCGTGCCCGCACGCGCCTGCGGGCGGCGCTGGAGCGCCGGCTCCGCCGCGATGGATGAGCGCCCGATGCTGATCAGCTGCCGCCATTACGTGTCGCTCGCGACCGATGCCCGCGAGGGCTGTTTGTCGAGCTGGAACCGCGCGCGTGTGGCGGTCCACCGGGCCGTTTGCCCGCACTGTCGCCGGTTCGACGCCGGGATGGATCAGGCGCTCACGGCCCTGCACGAAGACGCGCCAACCGCCGAGGCCCCGAGCGAGGCGATGGAGAGCCGGCTGGTCGAGGCGCTCAGGCGCCGATCGCGCTGATCGCGCCCTGGGCCTGCCACGTGGCGCGATCGATCCCGTACTCGAAAACGGGGATGCCCTCTTCGAGGACCTGCCGCTCGCGCGTCATGCCGAGCTTCTCCATGATCCGCCACGAGCCGATGTTCTCGGTCTCGGCGCGAGCCATGATTCGGGCGTAGCCGAGGCGGTCGAAGCCGTGGCCGACGACGAGGCGGCCGAGCTCGGTGCCATAGCCCTTGCCCCACGCGTCGCGCCGCAGGCGGTAGCCGAGCTCGGGATCGTGAGGCGGCGCGTGGTCGGGGCGGAGCATGACCCATCCGACGAACGCGCCCCCGTTGTTTTCGTGCGCGGCCCACGCGCCGATGTCGGTGCCGCGCTCGTAGTAGCCGAGCACGCGCGGCATGATCTCGCCTCGCATCCTCTCGAGGGTGGTCGCGACGTGCGGGCGCAGGTACCGGGTGACCTCGGGGTCGGCGTCGAGATCGACGAGGAGCTCGTCGTCGTCGGCGGTGAACCGGCGGAGCACGAGGCGCTCGCTCCGGAGGTGGACGACGTGGTCGGGGCAGAGGTGCGAGCCGCGGGGCGCCATCGGAGGATGGTAAGCGACGCGACGTGACCCGTTGGCCTGACGGACGTTTTCTGAGGGGGGCACGTAACCTTCCGAGGCCCTCGATCGTGCTGCGTTCGAGAGCCCGGCAATCGGCCGGCGCGAGGAGGCAGGCATGAAGGTCGGGATCGTCGGCGGTGGTCTGGGCGGGTTGATGACGGCGGTGCTCCTCGCCCAGCGAGGCGCGCAGGTGACGGTCCTGGAGCGGGCGCGGGCGCTGGGGGGCCGGGCCCGGACCGACGACGAGGACGGGTTCCTGTTCAACCAGGGGCCGCACGCGATCTACCGGGGCGGCGCGTCCGAGGCGCTCTTGAAGCGGCTCGGGGTCGGGTTCTCGGGCGGGGCGCCGAAGGTGAAAGGCTGGGCCCTCTATCAGGGTCGTGCGCACACGTTTCCGGCGGGGCCGCTCTCGCTCCTGACGACGGGGCTCTTCGACGCGCGGGGCCGGTGGGAAGCGGCGCGGCTCTTCGCGGGGGTCTCGCGCCTCGAGGCCGAGGGCGACGAGACGGCCGGCGCGTTCGTGGATCGGACGGTGTCGCACCCGGGCTTGCGGTCGCTCCTCTTGATGCTGCTCCGGACGGCGACGTACACGCACCCGGCCGGTGCGTTGCGCGCGCGCGACGCTCTCGTGCAGCTGAAGATGGCGGTGGACCCCGGCGTCGCGTACCTCGACGGCGGCTGGCAGACGCTCGTCGACGGGCTGACGGCGCGCGGTCGCGCAGCGGGGGTGACCATCGGGCTGGGGGCGTCGGTGGAGCGCGTGATCGTCGAGGGCGGTCGCGCGACCGGGATCGCGGTCGACGGCGAGGCGCTCTCGTTCGACGCCGTCGTGCTCGCGTGCGGGCCCAAGATGGCGCACAAGCTGGCCCCCGAGGACACGGCGATCGCGCGCGGGAACGAGCGGGCCGAGCCGGTCGAGGCGGCGTGCCTCGACGTCGCGCTGGAGCGCCCTACGAAATCGGCCACCGTGCTCTTCGGTGTGGACGAGCCCTACTATGCGTCGATGCACTCGGCAGCGGCGAACCTCGTACGACCGGCGCGCGCCGGCGGGGCGGTGGTGCACCTCGCGAAGTACCTCGCGCCGGGCGACACGTGCACCGAGGGCGAGCTCCGCGCGTATCTCGATCGCTTGCAGCCCGACGCGCGGGTCGTGCGCGCGCGCTTCTTGCCGAAGATGGTGGTGATGAACGCGCGCCTCGACGCCGATCTCGGCGGGCTCGACGGCCGCATCCGCACGCCCGACACCGCGGGCCTCGGGCTCGTCGGCGACTGGGTCGGCGACACGGGCATGCTCCTCGACGCGGTCGCGGCGAGCGCCGAGGCGGCCGCAGACGCGGTGAAGCCGATGATGGCGAAGACGGCATGACGCTCTCGGGGCCCGACTTCGAGCGCAGCCGGCGGCGCCTCTTCGGGCTCGCGTACCGGATGACGGGCTCGGCCGCCGACGCCGAAGACGTGGTGCAGGAGACGTTCTTGCGCGCGCTCGCTCGCGAGCCCGCGCCCGAGGCGGAGGGCGCGCGCGATCTGGAGCCATGGCTCGTGACGGTCGCGCTCAACGTGTCGCGTGATCGGCTGCGGCGGCGCAAGCGCGAGGGGTACCGTGGGCCGTGGCTGCCCTCGCCGATCGAGGTGGGCGAGGTCGCCGAGCCGGCAAGCCCCGAGGAGCCGGGGACGGAGGCGCGCTACTCGATGCTCGAGAGCGTGTCGTTCGCGTTCTTGCTCGCGCTCGAGGCCCTGACGCCGCTGCAGCGCGCGGTGCTCGTCATGCGCGACGTGCTCGACTATTCGGCGCGCGACACCGCCCAGGCCCTCGACTCGACCGAGGGCGCGGTGAAGGTGCAGCTCCTGCGGC
>CALKVR010000089.1 GCA_938004815.1 uncultured Polyangiaceae bacterium
GTCCGCGACCGTGCGAGCCGGGTGCGTCGGCGGGCCCTCCGGTCGCTACGCGCCAGGGATCGAGGAGGTCCTGTTCGAAAAGGCGACGTGGATGACGCTCACCCGCGCGGGCATCCAGCCCGTCGGCCTCGGTCTCACCGGCAGCGCCGACACCGATCGCACGTTCGCCCGCACCCTCGAGGGCCGAGACGGCGCGGCGGCCGTGCGCATCGAGCACGTCATGGCGTTCGATGGAGATGACCGTGATGTCATCTTTTGCTCCACGCTCTGCCGGGGTGACGCGGCCGTGTGCGCGGGGGCCACCCTCGCCGTCGAGGGAGCGAGCGCCCCCCCGCCCCGGCCGAGCCTGGTCGTCAGGAGCGCGCTCTTGGCCGCCGAAATGCCGATGGCGTTCTTTGGCGCCCTGCTCGCAGCCGTCGCGGTCGTGGTCGCGCTCATCCTCTGGCGCCGGCCGTACCCGCGACCGTGAGGGGTGTCGGCGTTCGACGACATCTTGCCAATGTCGTCGTTCGCTGACAATCTGCACGTGTCGTCGTTCGCTGACATCGGTCATGAGCTGGTTTCCCGTCCTCACTGCTGCCGAGCTCGGCATCGCCATCCGCGACCGCCGGCGTGAGCTTGGGTGGGATCAGGCCCGCCTCGCTGCGGCGGTCGGCGTCAGCCGGCAGTGGATCAGCGAGGTCGAGCGGGGCAAGCCGCGCGCCGAGGTAGGGCTCGTCTTCCGCACGGCGAGGGCGCTAGGGCTCGAGCTCTGGGCGGGGACGGAGCCGCGGCCGGCGAAGCGACGCGCGGCGTCGCCCGTCGACATCGACGCGATCGTGGAGCGGGGGCGGCGCCGGTGAAGCGAGGCGACCTCGTCGTCGTCTTGCGCGAGCAGCGCGCCGGGGTCCTCACGATGGGGCGCGGGGGCAAGCCGGTCTTCACCTACGACGCGCGATACCGAGCCGACCCCGAAGCCGCGCTCTCGCTGTCGATGCCGCTCGCGCGGGGCGAGCACACCGGCAGCGCCGTCGAGAGCTTCTTCTGGAACCTTCTTCCGGACAACGACGCGATCCTCTCGGGCTGGGCCCGTCGTTTCGGCGTCTCGTCGGGGAGCTTGTTCGGTCTCTTGGCGCACGTCGGTGAAGACTGTCCGGGCGCGGTGCAGATCGTCTCGACCGACCGAACGACGCCCGGGGCGACGCGCGGTGCCATCACGTGGCTGACCGACGCCGACATCGCCGAGCGGCTACGCACCCTGCGCGTCGACCCATCCGCTTCACGCGCCGACGCCGACTCGGGGCAGTTCAGCCTCGCCGGCGCGCAGCCCAAGACCGCGCTGCTGCTGCAGGGCGAGCGTTGGGGTGTGCCGTCCGGTCGGCTGGCGACGACGCACATCCTCAAGCCGCCCATCGAGCGCCTCGACGGTCACGCCGAGAACGAGCATGCCTGCCTCGAGCTCGCGCGCGATCTCGGCATGTCGGTCGCCCGGTCCGAGGTGCGCCGATTCGGGGACGAGGTCGCGATCGTCGTCGAGCGCTTCGACCGCCTGTGGGCCGACGACGGCGCACTCGCGCGGATCCACCAAGAAGACTTCTGCCAGGCGCTCGGCGTCCACCCTCGCAACAAATACGAGACCGACGGCGGGCCGACGGCGGCCGCGATGGTCGCCGTGCTCCGCGATCACTCGACGAGCCCCGCGGAGGACGTGGGCACGATCGTCGACGCGTTGATCTTCTCTTGGCTCGTCTCGGCTACCGATGCCCACGCGAAGAACTACGCGCTCCTTCACGGCCGCGCCGGCCGCGTGCGGCTCGCTCCGCTCTACGATATCGCGAGCGTCCTGCCCTATCCGCAGTTCGACCCGCGCAGGGCCGCGGTCGCGATGAAGATCGGCGGCAAGGCGCGCATCCAGCAGATCGGTCTGGCCGAGTGGCGCAAGCTCGCCCGACAGATCGGCGTCGACGAGGCCGCGCTCATCGCGCGCGCGCGGACGATGGCGGCCGAGATAGCTGATCGCTACGCCGCCATCCGCAGCCGGCTACGCGCGCAGGGCCTGACGCACCCGGTGCTCGACCGGCTGGGCAGCGAGATCGCGGCGCGGGCTGCTCGCGCCCGCGCCGCGCTGTCGTGATGGCGAGAGCTCAGAACGGGATGTCGTCGTCGCTGCCGCTGTAGCCGAAGTCGTCGGCCGGGCCGCCGCCGCCACTGCCACCGCCCTGATCGTCGTCGCGCGCGGGCGGACGCCCGCCGCCACCGCCGCCGCGGCCACCACC
>CALKVR010000090.1 GCA_938004815.1 uncultured Polyangiaceae bacterium
ACCGAAGCGCGCGCGTTCCCCCCTCACGCAGTGAGGGGGGCCGGGGGGGTGAAATCGCGCGGACGAACGCTGCCGAGCGCGTTGGCTTCGCCAGCCCGCGAAGCTTCGTCTGCCAGGATCTCGAGGCAGCCGGCGAGCGAGTCGCAGAAGAGCAAGCGCTTGCGGATCGACGCCGCGCCGGGCAGGCCGCGCAGGTAGCCCGTCAGGTGCCGGCGGGTGACGCGCACGCCGTGCGGCTCGCCGCGCTCCTCGACGTTGGCGACGAGGTGCTCGCGGCAGAGCGCGAACCGTTGTGCCGCGGTGGGCGGCGCGAGCGGCGCGCCGGTGTCGAGCAGCGCGCGCGCCTCGGCGAAGACCCAGGGGTGATCGATCGCGGCGCGCCCGATCATCGCGCCGTCGCAACCCGTCTCGCTGCGAGCGCGGACCGCGTCCTCACCGGTCTTGATGTCTCCGTTCACGATCACCGGGATCGACACGACCTGCTTGGCCTTGGCCGCCCATGTCCAGTCGGCCGCACCCGAGTGCCCCATGTTGGCGGTGCGACAGTGGATGGTGAGCGCACGCACTCCCACGTCTTCGAGCCGGCGCGCGAGATCGACGATCGGCATCTCGCTCTCGGGCCCGTAGCCGATGCGCGTCTTGACCGTGACCGGCAGGCTCACCGTCGAGCCGATCAGGCGCGCCATCTCGACCATCGCGTGGGGGTCGCGGAGCCAGCCTGCCCCCGCGCCGCGCCCGGCGATCTTGGGGACCCAGCAGCCGCAGTTGATATCGATGAAGGCCGGCTGCGCTTCTTCGGCCACGCGCGCCGCCTCGGCCAGGCGCGCGGGGTCGGCCCCGTAGATCTGGATGGCGGTCGGGGTGTCGCCCGCGGCCAGGGTGATCTTGCGTTTGGCGTTGCGGCAGCCGCGCAGCAGACCCTCGGCGTTCACGAACTCGGTCACGCACAGGTCGGCGCCGTAGCGACGGGTGAGCGCGCGGAACACAGCGTCCGACACGTCCTCCATCGGGGCGAGGATCACCGGAAAGCCTTGGAAGAGCTCCTCGAAGGGTCGGTTTTTTGCGGCAGAACCAGGCATCGGACGACGGCGAGACACGGTTTAGCAGAAGATTGGACACATGTGACGGAACGGTGTAGATGCATCGGCCAATGCTGATTGACGTCTCGCTGCTGCGTCGCGCAAGGCTCGAGAACGTGGAGCGCCTGGCCAAGTCCCTTGGCGTCGACCCGCCGAAACGCCGCCGCGACCCGCAGTACGCCACTCAGCTCGTCAGCGCCGTCGCGACCAAGATCCGCCGCGACGCCATGATGGAAGAGCTGCGCAAGCTCGCGGGCCTTTCGACCCGCTCCGCCGCCCGCCTCCGCGCCTAGCCGCTGGCGTTTTTCGCCGATAGCTTCGCGATCTCGCCGTCGAGCGTGCTCGCGTACCTCCGTACGCTCCGCGCGACTCGACGCCGACCTCGCTCGCTCTCGACGAAAACCGCGCAGCGGCTTGCCGAGCATCCCGCTCCTAAGGCTTGCGGAAGGCCAGGACGAACCGGTCGGTCGTCCCGCGTCGATCTCCCGCGCCCGATGGGGATGCGTTCCAGTCTTTCGTGTCCGCGGCGTGCCGCAAAAAGCTGCCCTCCTTGTCGAGCTTGAACCCGGCTGCCTCGACATCGGCGCGCACCGTCTTCTCTTCGATCCGGTGCAGGGTCTGGACGACCGAGTCGCCCGCGCCCGCTTGGGCGGTGTGATCGACGATGGCGTAGAGGCCGCCTGACTTGAGCGAGTCGAAGATGGCCTTGTTCATCTTCGCCCGGTCGACCTTCATCCAGTAGAGGTCGTGGTAGAAGAGGACGAGGAACAC
>CALKVR010000091.1 GCA_938004815.1 uncultured Polyangiaceae bacterium
CGGCGTCGTCGGCCGCGCGGCAGAACGCATAGAGGATCGCGGCGTCGTCGCGGTTCGCGCGCCCGAGCAGGAGCGCCGCCCAGCGGAAGGTCCGCGCGCGGCGCTTCATCACTTCGCGAAAAGCGGTGACCTCGGCGCTGGAGGGGGCAGCGGTGCTCACGCGCCGGCGCTCGCGATCAGCGCGCCCGTGTGGGCCTGAGGCGCGCGCTCCGGATGCGGGAACACGCGCTCGAGCACCTTGGCCGAGCACAGCACGCCCGGCACGCCCGCACCGGGGTGCGTGCCTGCGCCCACGAAGTAGAGCCCCGCGACGTCTTCGGACTCGTTGTGGTAGCGGAAGTACGCCGACTGGGTGAGGCGCGGCTCTGGGCCGAAGGCCGCACCGGCGTGTGACCGGAGGTCGTTCTCGAAGTAGCGCGGATCGACGCTGAACCGCGTCACGACCGATTCGCGGAGACCGGGCATGAGGCGCTCGTCGAGCGAGGCGAGGATACGGTCGAGGTATCGGTCGGCCTGGCTCTCCCAATCGATGCCGCTCGCCTGGTTGGCGACGGGCGAGAGGACGTACCACGCGTCGTGGCCCGGCGGCGCGAGCGAGGGGTCGGTCGCGGTAGGCCGGTGCAGATAGAGCGAGAAGTCCTCGGGCAGCACCTTGCGCTCGAAGATGTCCTCCAGGAGCTCGCGGTAGCGCGGACCGAGCAAGATGGTGTGATGCGGCACGTTCTCGAAGCGACGGTTCGTGCCGAAGTAGCCGACGAACAGGCTCATCGACTGCTTCTTACGCCGCACCGACGCGTCGCTGTGCTTGCGGCGGTGCTGTGCCGACACGAGCTTCGTGTAGACGGTCGAGGGGTCGGCGTTGGCGACGACCGCGTCGGCCGGCAGGCAGAGGCCGTTCTCGAGGCGGACCCCGCGCACCCGCCCATCGTGCGCCTCGATCTCGGCGACCGGGCTCGAGGTGCGGATCTCGCCGCCCATCTCTTCGAGCAGGCGCGCCAGGCTGTGGACGATCGTCGTCGTCCCGCCCTTGGCGAAGTGAACCCCCCAGCGACGCTCGAGCCAATGGATGAGGAGGTAGATGCCGGGCGTGCGGAACGGGTTGCCCCCGATCAAGAGCGGCTGGAACGTGAAGACCTGCCGGAGACGCTCGTCGCGGATGTGGCTCGCTACGAGCCCGAAGAGCGAGCGGTAGGCGCCGAGCGAGACGAGGTCGGGCACGATGCGGAGCATGTCGGTCATGCGCCCGAACGGCGCATCGGCGAGCCGCAGATACCCCACGTCGAAGATTGCCTTCGCGCGCTCGACCAGCCGTCGGTAGCCGTCGACGTCCCTCGGCTCGAATTCGGCGATCTGTGCGAGCAGACGCTCTTCGTCGCCGACGTAGTCGAACGCTTCGCCGCTCGAGAAGCCGACTCGATAGAACGGGTCGACCGGCACGAGGTCGAAGTAGTCGCGAGAGTCGCGCCCCGCGAGCGCGAAGAGCTCGTCGAAGAGGTACGGCGCCGTGATGACGGTCGGCCCGGCGTCGAACGTGAACCCGTCACGCCGGAACACGCGCGCCCGGCCCCCGATCTGATCGCCCGCCTCGAGGACGACGACGTCGTGTCCCAGCGCGCGCAGCCGGATCGCGGCCGCGAGCCCGCCGAAGCCGGCGCCGACCACGATCACGCGCTTCTTCTCTCCTCGTTGCGCTTTCACGCGACCCCCTCGAGCCGCTCGCTCTCGACGATGCGGCAGCGCGCCACGAGCTCGGCCGCGATCGCGCGCAGCCCGGGCTCGCCGGCGAGGACGGGCGCCTCGAGGACGCGGTGGGCCGTCGCCTCGAGGCGGGCAACCGCCCCTGCGAGCGCGCCGCTCGAGACGAACGCGTCCGACGCTCGCATGACGGCGCTGCGCGACGTGGTCTCGCGCGGCGTCTGCAAGAGCTCGAGTAGCCAGCGCCGATCGGACGGCCGGCGCACCAGGTGCTCGACGACGAGCGCGCTCACCTTGCCCTCGTAGAGATCGCTCCCCGCCGTCTCTCGACCCTTGTCGCCGTAGAGATCGAGCACGTCGTCGTAGATCTGAAAGAGCACGCCCAGGTCGCGGAACGGCTCGCCCAGGGCGGTCGCGTTCGCGAGCGAACGACCAGCGAGGAGGGCTGCCCCCACGATCGGGAGCGCGAACATCGCGCCGGTCTTGCCGGCGGCCGCGTCCGTCCAGCTTGCCCAGTCGGTTCGCTCTTCGGGCAAAAGCTCGAGCTCTGCGACCTGACCGCGCACCGTCGCGATCGCGTGGTCGGCGAGCACGAGAGCGAGCGGGCCGCGCGCCGCCGCCGGCACCTCGGCCAGGGCCGCGTAGGGCAGCATCAAGAGGAAATTGCCGGCGTTCAAGGCCTGCGCCACGCCGTGGCGCACCCACAGGGACGGCCGCCCGCGCCGCATGCGGTCGCCGTCCTGGACGTCGTCGTGAACCAACGTGGCGTTGTGAAGCAGCTCGACGGCAGCAGCCCACGGCACCGCTCCGCGCGCCGCGCCGAGCGTCTCGGCGGCTGCGAGCGCGAGGCGCGCGCGAAGTCGCTTGCCGCCGCCCGCGAGCTGCTCGAGGGCCATCGACCCGACGCGGTCGATGGTGGGCGACGGCGCGGCAAGCCGGGTCATCGCGCGCTCGACGTCGGCGAGCCCGCCGGGCTCCAGCGAAGAGCTGCCCGTGGGTGGAGAGACACGTCGGACGAAGCGGAGTGTGTTCATGCTGTGCCCTCGAGCATCGGTGGAGCGTTGGGAGGTCGTGTGACGAGCAAGCGCAAGAGATCGGCGCGGAGTCGGGGGTTGGCGTGGGCGAGGACGCGGGCCATCGACGTCGCGATCGCGAGCGGTGATTCGGTCGCGCGTAGGAACCCCCACCACCGATCGGGCGGCAGGCAGAAGAACGCGCGCAGGAACCCGCGCAGCCCATCGAGATCGAACCCGCATATCGCCTCCATTCCGAACGTGTAGAGAGCCTGCGCCATGCGATCGGAGGCCGGCCACACGGCGTCCCAGCCGCGCGCGGCCGCCTCGACCGGCGTCCGCGAGCCGGCGATCGCCGCCGCCAGCGCGGGTGCGAGACGCGCGGCCCGGGCGACCTGGTAGCCAGTGGCGGGGTGGACGAGGCTCGCCGCAGCGCCGAAGGCGATCACGCGCTGGCCGCGAGCGGGCAGCGGGACACCGAGCGGGATCACGCATCGTTCGGTGTCGACCGCGCGCCTGCTCTCGACTCCCATCTGGGCGAGCCGCCGGTGCAGGCGCTCGGCGAGCGTGGACATCGACAGCGCCGGACGGCCGGCGAGCACCGTCTCTTCGACGAAGACGCGGCCGCACGGGAGCGGCAGCGCGTAGAGAAAGCTGGGAGGACCGCCGGCGGGCTCGCCGCGAAAGTCCATGAGCGCCATCGGGAGCGGCGTCGCCGTTTCGATGATCTCGCCGTACGCAGATTGAAAGGCCGGCGCGGGCCCGGGCTCGCGTCGTACCAAGCGCGTCGACGCCCCGGTCGCGTCGACCACGACCCCCGCGCGCAGCGAGCGCCCGCCGGTGAGGGTCGCCGTCGACCCGCGCGCGTCGTGGGCGACGTCGGCGACCGCGCCCGCGTGCCAAGCGACGCCGCCGTCGGCGCACGCGCCCTGAAGCTGCTCTTGCCAGCGCGGCACGTCGATCCGCGCGTACGCGAACGGCAGCGCGAGGCGCGTGTCGTCGTCGAGCCAGACCGCAGGCTCGGACCACGCAGCCTCGACGGCGCCCGCGCAGCCGATCTCGGTAGCCTCGGCCGCCCACATGGCGAAGCTCTGAGGCCAGCGCGCCTCGGGCTCGGGCGTGACGCAAGCGACGCGCAGACCGAGGCGCGCGCACGCAGCCGCGATCGAGAGCCCTGCCGGCCCGGCGCCCATGACGAGCACGTCGGTGCTCGGTTCAAACATGTTGCAAACTATAGGCGCGTGAATTAGGTTTGCAACATGTTTGCGTCAGGTGACTCGTGATTCGCTTCGCCCCCGAGCTGACGCCGCCCGGCCTCGCGGCGGCGACCGGCTCCGGATTCGCCTGGTGGTACGCCGACATCTGCGCCAGCGACGGCGCGGCGGTCGTCCTCATCTGGGCGCGTGATCTGCCGTTCGTCCCGCCCGGCGTGGCGCCAGCCGGCGAGCACGCGCTCGTCGTCGCGGTGTACGACGGCGGTAGCGAGCGCTTCTACGCCCTCAAGACGGGGGGCGCCGTCGCCGAGGGGGCGGGCGTCTGGCGCATCGGCCGGAGCGTGATCTCGACCGCGCTCGTCGGTGGTCAGCGGCTCCTCCGCGCCGACCTCGATCTGGACGTGACGGGCACCGGCCGCGTCGTCGGGCACGTCGAGATGGTCGGCCCCGCTCTCGCGATCGAAGCGACCGGTGACGGGCCGCTCGCGTGGCTTCCGCTCATGGTGGGCGGGCGCGGGCGCGCGCAGCTGACATGGGACGGCGGCTCGTCGCGGGTCGAGGGGCGCGGCTACTTCGACGGCAACGCCGCGGATCGCCCGCTCGACGCGCTGGGGATCGCCGACTGGCGTTGGGGCCGCGTCGCCTTTGCGGAGCGTGATCTCGTCTACTTCTCGCTGGCGCCGGAGGCCCCGGGCGCTCGCTCGACGTGCACGGTGCTCACGATCGACTCTGCGGGCCGCGCTCGGCTGCCGGCGTCGGACGCGCGCTTTCGCGACGGCGTGATGGGCTGGTTCGGCCTGCGCCGCGGGGTCGATCTGGATCTCGACGTCGGCGGCGAGCGTGTCTCGATCACCTTCGACGACCAAGTCGAGGACGGCCCGTTCTACCAGCGCTACGTCGTGCGCGCGGCGACGTCGCGCGGCGAGCGTGGCCGTGGGGTCGCAGAGCGAGTGGTACCGGCGCGGCTCGCGCAACGGTGGCATCGACCGCTCGTCAACATGCGCGTCGACCGCGCCGAGGCCGAGTCACGCTCGGCGTTCCTGCCGCTCTTCGCGGGTGCCTCGGCGGGCCGGGTGCGACGCCTCCTCAACGCATGGCTCAGGGGCGAGCCGGCGGCGGTGAGGACGTGATCGATTGGCCCTGGCTCGTCGCCGCGCTCCCCGCGCTGGCGTTCGGCATGACGGTGGTCAATGCGATCGCGTGGCCGACCCCACGGACGCGCCGCGTCTCCGCGCGACGGAGGATCAGCGTGCTCATCCCCGCGCGGAACGAGGCGGCGCGGTTGCCAGGCTGCTTGCGCGCGCTGGCCGCGAGCGGCGTGCCGTTCCACGAGATCATCGTCTACGACGACGACTCCACCGATGACACGCGCAGCGTCGTCGAGCGCCTCGGGCGCGAGATCCCCGGGCTGAGGTTGGAGCGCGGCGTCCCGCTGCCGCGTGGCTGGGTGGGCAAGCCCCACGCATGCGAGCGGCTCTCCAAGCTCGCGAGCGGCGACCTGCTGCTCTTCCTCGACGCCGACGTGACGCTCGAGCCGGACGGTGCGGACCGCCTGCTCGCGGCGATGGAGTCGACGGGCGCCGACCTCCTCACGGCCGTGCCCCGCCAGGTGGTGCGCTCGTTCGCCGAGCGGCTCGTTGTCCCGTTCCTGCTGCTGACGTACGTGAGCTGGCTGCCGCTCGCCCTCGTGGCCAAGACACGCGACCCGCGCGTCGTCGCCGCGAACGGGCAGCTCCTGATGACGACGCGCCGCGCGCTCGACGCCCTCGGCGGATTCGCGGCCATCGCGCACGAGATCGTCGACGACGTCGCGCTCTGCCGCCGCGCCAAGGGCGCCGGGCTGCGGGTGGCGTTCGTCGACGGCACCGCCGTCGCCTCGTGCCGCATGTACCGCTCCGCGCGCGAGGTCTGGGCCGGCTTCTCCAAGAACATCTGCGAGGGCGTGGGGGGCGGCGCCGCCGTCGCCGCGGTCGCCCTCCTCTACTTCTTCACCTTTGTCCTGCCGTACCCGCTCGCCGCCTTTGCGTGGTGGGGCGATGTCGACGCCCTCACCATGCCCGCCGTCGCGGCTGCGAGCCTCAACCTCGCTCAGCGGGCGGTCGCCGCGGTGCGGTGGGCCCAGCCCGCCGAGGGCCTCGTCACCCACCCGCTCGGCGGGCTCGCGGTCGTGGCCATCGCGATCAACTCGTTCCTCTGGAACCGGCGGGGTCGCATTCGTTGGGCAGGCCGCAGCTATGCGCCGCGCGCGATCCGTCAGGAGGCGCATTGAGCCGCATGGGCGACCACAGGCCGAGCGAGGGCGTGAGCCGGCGTAAGCCGTGGTTCCTGTCGCTCGCGCGGCGTTACGTGCGCTCTCGGATGCGGCGCTCGTTCGACGGCGTGTTCGTCAGCGGGCTCGCCGAGGCGCGGCGGGCCGTCGAGAGCGGCCCCGTCATCTTCGCCGCGAACCACGTCTCGTGGTGGGACGCCTTTGCGGTCGTGCTCGTCGATCAGGCGCTCGACGCGAAGAGCCACTGCCTGATGGACGCGTCGAACCTGGCGAACCTCCCGTTCTTTGGTTGGATTGGGGCCGTCCCGATTCATCGAGACGACCCGCGCGCTGCGCTCACCGATGTCCGCGGTGCGGCCCGGCTCCTCGACGCGCCCGGCGACGCCCTCTGGGTGTTCCCTCAGGGCCGGCAGCGCCCGGCGCACCTGCGGCCGCTCGGGTTCGAGCGCGGCGTGACAGTGCTGGCCCGCCTGACGGCGCGCCCGGTCGTTCCCGTCTCGATCACCTACGGCTTTCGCGAGCGACCCGAGATGACATTGGCGATCGCGTTCGGTGAAGCGATCAGCGACGCTGGCGCGGGCCTAGCAGCGACGCTCGAGGAGCGCGTCGAGGCAGGGCTCGACCGCAACGACGCCTTTCTCGTCTCCGGCTCGGGCGCGTATGCGCCGTTGATCGAAGCGCGCGGGCGCTCGGGGGTGCCCATCTCGGGGCGGCTCCTCGCCCGCCTGGGAGGTGCACGTGCTTGATGCGATCGTGGTGGGCGCGGGGATCGGCGGTCTGTCGGCCGCGATCACCCTCGGCGCGGCCGGCAAACGGGTGAAGGTTTTCGAGGCCGCACCCGACCTCGGCGGCAAAGCTGGGGTGACCGAGATCGAGGGCGTCGAGGTCGACACCGGGCCCACGCTCCTGACGATGCCCGAAGTGTTCGACGACGTCTTGGGGCTCGCGGGGATGAGCGTCGCTGCCGACATGCCCCTGCGCCGGGCCGAGCCGGCCTTTCGATACTTCTGGCCCGATGGGACGATGCTCGATCTCCACCACGAGGTGGAGGCCACGCTCGCGTCCGTCAGGGGCGTCTTGGGTGCGCGCGCCGCGAACGAGCTCGAGAAGTTCCTCGAGTACGCGAGCGGCATCTGGTCGGTCGCTCGACGCCGCTTTCTCTTCACCGAGCCTCCGACCCTCGCGACTTTCGTTCGGCTCGGGATCGGTGGCTTGCGCGAAGCGTCCCGGCTCGACGCGTGGACGACGATGCAGCGCGCCTTGGAGGCCAGGGTCTCGTCGCGCCACCTGCGGGACGTGCTCGCGCGCTACGCCACGTACAACGGTTCGGACCCGCGGCGCGCTCCCGCGACCCTGCATTGCATCGCACACGTCGAGCTGGTGCAGGGCGGGGCGGCCGTCCTCGGGGGAACGCGCGCGCTGGTGACCGCGCTCGAGCGCGCGTCGCGTCGCGTCGGTGTCGAGATCGAGACGGGGACGGCCATCCGCGGCATTCGCGTCGACCGCGGTCGCGTCGTCGGTGTCGAGACGGCCCGCGGCGAGCACGTCGCCGCCGGCATCGTGGTCGCGAACGCCGACGTCGCACACGTCGCCAGCGACCTCTTGCCGCGGCCGGTCTCGCGGGCCCTCGAGCGACCGGCCGACCTCTCGACGTCGGGGTGGTGTGCCGTCATTCGCGCGACCCGGCGCGAGGAGCGCGCGGGGCATACCGTGCTGTTCCCGCACGACTACCAGGGCGAGTTCGTGGACCTGTTCGATCGGGGCCGGCCGCCGGTCGAGCCGACGATCTACCTCTGCGCACAAGAGAAGAGCCACGGCCGGCGAGGTTGGGTCTCGCACGAGCCCGTCTTCGTCATGGTCAACGCGCCCGCCGAGCCGGTCTCGGGGCGCACACCCGACGCGACGTGGGCCGCGCTCGAGGCGCGCGTGCTCGAGCGGTTGCGCCACACCGGGTTGGTCGACCCCGAGGACGGGATCGTCTGGCGCCGCACGCCCTCTGACCTCGCTGAACGGTTCCCCGGCAGCCGCGGCGCCATCTACGGCCCCGCGAGCCACGGCATTCAGGCTGCGTTCAAGCGCGCGCCGAACGCGATCGCCGAGGTGCCGGGGTTGTACCTCGCGTCGGGCAGCGTGCATCCGGGGGGTGGCATGCCTCTCGCCGCGCTCTCGGGGATGAACGCCGCGCGCGCCGCGCTGAAAGCCGCGACCGCGGATCGCTCGACACTTCGAATGGAGACGCCATGAATGAACGGTATTGGTTCCCTCGACTGGGCGCGCTCGTGGCGGCGGCCGCGATGGTCGTCGCCCCCTCTGCCGCGCGCGCGGGCACGTTCGACGGCAGGTGGGTGTTCGTGCAGCGCATGACCACGAGCGCTTCGGTGCCCGTGGTGGGCGACATCGAAGCGACGACCAGCGTCATCAGCCTGCACGACCTGGAGGACGCCGACGGTCGCTTGCGCGGCGAGGGCAAGCTCTGCCGCATCACGATCGACAGCGGCACCGATCTCGTCGAGACCATTCTGCCCAAGGCGTTTCGCAACTCGCTGCCGCCGCCACGCATCGACGCCGCGCTCGAGATCGAGGACGGCGCGGTCAAGCTGCGGCAGGACAAACGGGTGGTCGTCGTGGGCGCGCGCCTGGGCGACCCGGAGCGAGAGGCGCTGCCCACGAGCAGCAAAGACTCGCGTGTCTTCGATCAAGACCGGGACGACAAGCCGGGTGTCACGATCCGGATCGGCGGTCTGGTGACGGGCGACATGTATGTCGTGCAGCGCAGCTGGACCCGCCTCGACGGGGGATACTGGAAAGACGGCACGTTCGGCGGCCGGCTCGCCTTTGGCAGCGAGCAGGTGGTGCTCGGCTCGACGTCGCCGTTCTTGGGGGACCCGCCGAAGGCGCGACCCGTCGCCCACAAGAGCTGGTTCCGTCTGGCGCGCCTGGCCGACGACGCTTCGTGCAAAGACGCGCGCCGCGTGGGCGCAGCCTACCTGGGAGAATGAAATGGCGCTCATTCGACGATTGGCGCGAGGTATGAAGCGGCCGCTCGGCGCGGTGCTCGAGCGCAGGCTCGGCGGCTACCGGCGGACGGTGAACGACGTCGACGCGCGCGCGCCGCTCCGAGCGACTGCGCCCGCGAGCGTGGCGGTGCTGGGCGGTGGCCTGGCGGGCATCGCGGCCGCGGCGACGCTCGCCGATCGTGGCTTTCGTGTGACCCTCTTCGAGGCGAACGAGCGGATCGGAGGAAAGATCGGCGGCGAGACGATCACGATCGACGGCCAGCCGTACCCGATGGATCACGGGTTTCATGCCTTCTTTCGCCATTACTACAACCTCGACGCGTTCTTGGCGCGCGTCGGGGTGAAGCCGGCGCTCGAGGCCATCGACGACTACGTCATCCTCGACGCCGACGGTCGCGAGTGGAGCTTCGGCGACGTCGAGACGACGCCCGGCCTGAACCTGCTCGATCTGGCCGGCAAGGATCTCTACCGCCTCGGCGAGGTCATGTTCTCGGGCGCGCACCGGCACATGAACGCGTTCTTGGCCTATGACCGCGACGCGACGTTTGCGGGCCTCGATCGCACGAGCTTCTCCGAGTGGGCCGATCGCGCCGGCTTGCCCAAACGGCTGAGGCGCGTCCTCACCATCTTTGCACGGGCGTTCTTCGCCGAGGACGACCGACTGAGCGCGGCCGAGGTCGTGAAGGCGTTCCATTTCTACTACCTCGCCCACGACAAAGGCCTGCTCTACGACTACCCGCGCCGCGCGTACCTCGACGGTATCGTCGTGGCGATCGAGGCGCACCTCGATCGGCTCGGGGTGAGCGTGTGCACGCGCTCGCCAGCCCGGGTCGTTGCGCCGCTCGACGACGGCGTCGAGGTCGATGGCACCCGGTTCGACCACGCCGTCGTGGCGACGCCCGCGCGCGAGGCGCGTGCGCTCGCCCTGCGCTCGCCTCTGTTTCGAGCCGCGTGCCCCGACACGACGCGCAGGCTCGCCTCGCTCGAGGACGGCCAACGCTACGCCGTCCTGCGGATCTGGATCGATCGCGACATCCGCGCCGGGTTGCCGGTCTTCGTGACGACCGAACGGACCAAGCTTCTCGACGCCGTCGCGAGCTATCACCGCATCACCGAGACCGACGCCACGTGGGTCGCTCGCCGCGGCGGCGCGGTGCTCGAGCTGCACAGCTACGCGGTGCCCGACGACCTGCCCGACGACGGCGCGGTGCGCGAGGCGCTCCTGAGCGAGCTCGCGCGGTTCTTCCCCGAGATCGCAGGGTTCACCATCGCCCACGAGCATCTCCGCGTGCGCAACGATTTCACCGCTCTGCACGTGGGCATGGCCGCCGACCGGCCCGTCACCGCTACCGATCACTCGAACGTCGTGCTCGCCGGCGATTGGGTGTCGCTCCCGGTCCCGGCGATGCTCATGGAGGGTGCGTTCACCTCGGGGCTCTACGCGGCCAACACGATCCTCGCGCGAGCCGGCCTGCAGGAGGCTCCGATCGAGAGCGTCCCGCTCCGCGGATTGCTCGCCGACATGCCGAGCCCCATCCGCGCCGCAGCCGGCTGATCAGATGCACGTCTTGTTGTCGGTCGGGTCGATGGTGCCCGGGCACGACGCCGACGAGCACGAGCCGACGTTGTTGCAGTACTGGCAGGCGCTGACGTTCGTGCTGGTGCAGTCGGGGTCGGTGGCGCCGCACCCGCAGTCGCAGCCGTCGTCGGCGTCGTAGAACGCGTCGTTGCACATCCAGGTCGGCGGCGGCCCCGTGCAGAACGCAGGGTCCTCGTCGTAGCCGCTCGCGCAGTCGTCGATGCCGTCGCAGAGCGCGCCGACCGGGACGCAGCTGCCGTCGCCGCAGTCGACCTCGGGCGGGACGCAGTTGCTGCCCGTCGATGACGAGGTGGCCGCGCTCGAGGTGGCGGTCGTCGACACGCTCGTCGTTGGCTCGAGCTTGCCGCCCGCGCCGCCGGTGCCGCCGGCCCCCGAAGCCGCGCTCGAGCTCGGCCCCGCGGTCGCGTCCGCCCCGTCGCTCTCGAGCAGGTCGACGCCGTAGGTGTTGCAAGCACCCACGAACGAAGCCATGAGGAGCGCGGTGAACGAACGCACGGCTCTTGCCTTGTACCGCGGCGGGCGCGCCGCCTTCCCTCGCGGAGCGTCGCGCCTCCTCGCGCTCGCCGCAACCGTGTTGATCGCGACCGGCTGCGCGGCGCCGCCTGCGGGGGCGGTCGGGGCCGCGGTGCCTCGCGTCTCCCAGGCGCCCGAGGGGGTCGTGACCCGCGCCGACGTCGGGGGGCTCTCGGCGTTCGAGGGCAAGCTCCCGCCGGACACCCTGTACGCGATCGTCGGGCCGGTGCTGGGCATGCGCTCCGTCTCCGGCTCATGCGGCGCCTACCTCGAGCTTCGGATCGGGGCCGAGGTCCGGCTGGGCGGGACCGGGCTCATGCGCGTCCACGACGCGCCGGACGAGGGCTCCGTGCACGTCCTCGTCGCGATGGATCGCGGACCGGCTCCGTGCGCAGAGCCGCAGGCCGCCTCCCTGGTCCGCGAGATCGCGGCGGGCGATCGGATCGTCGCGGCCCTGGCGGCTGCGCCGCCGCCTGAGCCAGGGCGCCGCCGCAACCGATCGGCGTGGCTCGATCTCCCGCGTGTGGTCGCGCTCGGCTCGCTCCACGATGTGCCCAGCGTTGCGGCCGCGCTCCCCGCCGGTCGCTTCGTCGACCACGAGGAGCAGTGGCTCGCGGCACCTCGCGTCCCGCCGATCGGGACGCCGGCTCTGCGCGCGCGCCTCGGCGGGACGCCCCGCTTCGCCGTGCGCGAGGGCGAGGTCGTCGATCGGGCGCTGGGCGTCGTGTGGCAGCGCACGCCCCATCCGAAGCCGCTCGATATTCGCGAGGCCGGTTGGTACTGCGAGGCCTTGGAGCTCGGCGGGCACGCCGACTGGCGATTGCCGACGGTGACTGAAGCGCAGGGCCTGCTCGTCGCCGGCAGGCGGCCCAACGCTCTCCCCGAAGAAGCGTCGCTCGCGCCGGGCCCCGAGCCGATCTTCTGGACGCGCACCGACGACGACGGCTCGTGGGTGGGGGACGTCGAGGGCGGCAGCGTCATCTCGACGCACTACGACACGCCGAGCTCGTTCGGGTCGTACACCACGCGGTGCGTCCGGACCGAAGGTCAGGGAACGACCGAGGTGCTCGACCGCTTCGGGCTCGACGGTGACACGCTCGTCGACGGGCTCGCCGGTCTGGCGTGGCATCTGCCCGATGCGACCCAGCCGATCACGCACGCCGCTGCCCGCGCCCATTGCGAGAGCGGCAGGTTCGCGGGCCAGAGCGACTGGCGCCTCCCCAGCGCCGCGGAGCTTTACACGCTGATGGAGGGGTGCCCGCCCGAGGTCATGGCGCTCCGCGAACGGCCCGTCGACGACGTCTGGACATCCCTCGTCGAGCCCGAGTCGGGCGTCGGCGAGGCGCACGCGATCTGCAACCCGGGCCGATCGCTCCCCGCCGGCGCGTGGGGCCTCGAAGACGGCCAAGATCCGAAGAGCCCCCTCGCGATGGCGTTCTGTGTGCGCGAGGCGCCGCGCGACGTCGGGCCCGCGCTCGCGACCTGCCCCGCCGGTTCGCAGCCGAAGCGCTCGCCGACCGAGGTTCGGTGCGAAGCCGCGGGGGTCGCGAGCGGCCCGTTTCGAACGCTGTACCCGAGCGGCGCCGTCTTCGAGGCCGGCACGTACGACGCCGGGCGGCGTTCGGGCGAGCTCACCGTGTACCACGAGCACGGCGGTGTGTACCTACGCGCAAGCTTCGAGGCGGGGCTGCTCCAAGGCGACGTCGTCGTCACCCACCCGAGCGGCCGCCCGCTCACTCGCGAGCGCTTCGAGCGGGGGCGGCCGAGCGGGACATGGCGACGGCTCGATTCGCGAGGCCGCGAGACCGAGCGAATCGAATGGGTGGCAGGCGAGCCGGCCCAGGGGCGAGTCTTCGCGTTCTCCGCCGAGACCGGAAAGAAGGTGCTCGAAGGGCCCACCTCGCGCGGCTGGAAGCACGGCGTCGTCGTCGATCTCGATGGCGAGACCGGCGAGCAGATCGGCGAGACGGCGTTCGAGGGCGGGTGGGCTCACGGGCCGGCGGTGATCCGGTACGACGGGCGCGAGAGCAAGGGCCGGCACACGCGCGGCGAGCGTGACGGTGAATGGATCACCACCAAGGCGGGCAAGGTAATCGGCCGCACACGCTGGAAGGCGGGCGAGATGCAGGCCGATCAAGACTTCGACGAGACCGGCAAGTCGATTCGCGATGTCTCGTTCGGCAATGGCATCGCCGTCGGTAGAGAGGTCAAGAAGAACGCCAAAGGCATCGTCGTCGATCGGCGCGACATCGACGCCGAGGGCACCGGCACGATCAAGACGTTCGACGACGCCGACGGCTCGCCCCGGATGGAGCTGTCGTTCAAGAAGGGCGTCTACCACGGACACGTTCGCCACTTCGCCGCGGGCGGGGTGATCCGGACGGACGAGCCGTACGTCGACGGTCGCCCCCACGGGACGTGGATCCAGAGGTCCGACGACGGCAAGCTCCAGAGCTCGGTCGAGTGGGTCGCCGGTCTCCGGCATGGGCCCGCCGAGTCGTACGACTACGACGGCGCGCTCGAGAGCAAAGGCAGGTTCGAGAACGGAAGGCGCGCCGGTACCTGGACGTTCGCGAACATCGGAAAGAAGGCTACGTTCGAGGTTCGATTCGCGGGCGGGCAGGCGGTCGGCGGGTCCTGGGAGAAGTGATGGTCGCGCTCGAAGAGAAGCTCATGAGAGAGGTCGCGGAGGCAGGCCTCCCGCCCATCGCGCCGGGCGGCCCGCTCGTCACCGATGAGGACATCGCGGCGCTGCCCGACGCGGCGCGCCGGTACATGAGGTTCATGGGTGTGGTCGGTCGCAAGCGTGACGACTCGTTTCGCATGTCGTTCGATGGGCGATTCCTGTTCGGCGGCAAATGGGTGGCTTGCTCGGTGGCGCAGTACAACGCCCGCTCCCCCGTCACGCGGATCTTCCACATGCGCCTCCGGGTCGCCGGGCTCGTGCCGACGTACGTGCGCGACACCTACATCGACGGCAAAGGCCACATGCTCGGCAAGGCCTTCGATCTGTTCCGCGTCGTCGACGACGCCAGCGAGCAGATCGGAATCGGCGAATGCGTCACCTGGGTCAACGACGCCGTCTTGATGGCGCCGTCGATGCTCCTCGTGCCCGCGGTGCAATGGGCCGACGCCGGCCCCGACGCGTTCGACGTCGGCTTGACGGACGCGGGGCGCACCGTGCGCGCGCGCGTCTACCTCGACGAGGCGGGCGCGCCCGTCGACTTCTCGACGACCGACCGCTTCTATGTCGCGCCCGGCGCCTCCCACCCGCCCGTACGAGCAGAGTGGCGCACGCCCGTCGACGGTTGGCAGGCCGCGGCCGCCCGCATGTTCCCGACCCGCGCGCGCGCGGTGTGGATGCTGGATACGGGCCCGCTCTCGTACGCCGAGCTCGATTTCGACCCGACACGTTTCGCCGTCGACGTGTGAGGGCGGGCCACGGGCGACGCGGCCTCGCTACATCGCGACGTGCAAGTCGAACTTGGTGAAGCCATTGCGAGGCGCGAAGTAGTAGGCATCACCGTCGGTCGGAACCACGCCAGAGGGGATGGCCTCGAGCTTCTCGGTGAGGGTCTGCGCCGCGGTGGCCGCGCCGGCGTTGAGCTTGCTCTTCATCCCCGATCTGCAGCCCCAGCTGTCGCCGAAGCCCGAGCTCACGTACGTCTCGCGGACCGAGATCTGCCAGTAAAGGTTCCCGTTGACGTCGACCTTGGGGCCGCCCCGCAACGTGAAGTGGCCGGCGCGCTCGGTGCACGCGGCGTGGTCCAGGTAGAGGTTCTGTCGGATTTCGAAGCCGGCCCAGCCGACCATCTTCATCGTGGCGTCGCCGTTGGTCTCGGCGCCGTCGGGGAGCTCGGCGTCGATCGAGTTGTTCCACTGCTGCAAGACGTTGCCGTCGAAGTCGAGCGCGAAGGGGCGATGCGACGCGGCGTGGGCGTAGAACACCGCGGAGCGGACGCGGCCGGCCAAGGAGAGGCCCTGCAGATCGGTGAGGCTCGCTATGTCGTCGATGGTGTGGACCTGACCAGGCTCGCACGCCACCCAGGCGCCGCTCCCGCTCCAGGCCTCGTAGCCGCCCGGCGGGTTCGCGATCGAGAAGAGCGAGACGGTCCCCGCGCGCGTTCCGCACTGGATCCGCACGGAGCCGACGTTCTGGTAGAGGCCCCACGATTGGAGCGTCGTGTAGTCGAACATCTGGATCTGCGGTTGGTCCGTGACCGTCTTGCCCGACACCGTCCACCACGACCCGGTCTGGTTGGGGCCCGAGTAGAACGTCACATACGTCAGGTCGGGATCGGACGGCGCCGGCGGCACGTAGACCCCACCGCCGGGGGCCGGCTCGCACGGGCCAAAGCATGCCTCCGGCTCGACCTCGCCGAGCTCGAGGTCGTCGAGGTCGGCGCCCTCGTGGCAGGCGAGCGCGAGGAGCGCGATGGATGCGAACGATGCGGTGCGGGAAAAGGACAGAGTCGTCATGAAAGTCTCCGAGGGCGCGATGAGCGCGCGCGAGCCCTTGGCAACGCCCGTGCCGCGCGGGTCCCACGCGAGATCCGGGACGTTTTTCCGGCGTCGCGCTCGAGCGCGCGCAAGCGGTTGCGCGGGACCGCCGAGCCTGCGCGCAGCGCCTTGCTCGAAGGATGGGCTCGCCTTTCGGACGATCGGGAGGGTAAGATCTCGGACATGCGTGCCCTGTCGCTGCCGGTGAGCGTCCTCGCCCTCGCCGTGGCCGCCTGCTCGGCGGACGCCGACGACCTGTTCACCAACACCGGCGGGGCAGGCGGTGCCGGCGCGCAGGTGTCGAGCGGTGGGCCCGGTTCGGGCTCGAACGGCAGCGGGAGCGGGCAGGGCAGCGGCTCGGGGTCGGGGTCTGCGAGCGGCTCCACGGCGCAGTCCGGCAGCGCGAGCGCGAGCACGACGGCGGCGCAGACGTCGTCGGTCAGCGCGACCGCATCGAGCACCGACGCCGCGACGTCGGCCACGAGCAGCGGGTCGAGAATGTGCACCCCCGACGGCCAGGGCTGCCTCTTCGACTGGGACTGCTGCACCGACACGTGCGTGAGCAACACATGCGGTTGCCTCGCCGACGGTGAGGGCTGCTTCTTCGGTGACGTCTGCTGCAGCGGGTCCTGCCACCAGGGTGAGTGCGGCTGTGGCGCCCCGGGCGAAGATTGCTTCGTCGGCTTCGAGTGCTGCTCGGGCCAGTGCGCCCAGGGCCAGTGCCAATAGGGCTCGGTCAGAACCGCGCGACGGGGTCTCGCAGCGCGCAGAGAGAGACCACTCTGGGCATGTCCACCCGGTCTCCGAGGTGGCGCGCGACGTGGTGCACGAGGACGCGACCGTCCTTCTCGAGCAGCATGGCGCCGCCTTGTTGCTGCACGTCGCCGTCGCCGGCCTCGCGCTTGTAGATCTCGCCCGTGCGGTAGAGGCTCAGCGCGGCCCCGATCGAGGCGGGCCGGATCGTCGCCCACGCGCCCGAGACGAGCCCCGCCGCCCGGTGACAGGCGAGCGACGGGTCGGTCACCAAGTCGACCTCGGCGTCCTCGAGGCGAATGCGCTCGCGGAACGAGAGCAGACGCGAAGGGTCGGCTAGCCCGACGAGCACCACGCGCACGCCCTTCTGCTTCAAGACCGGCAGGTGCGGAGCGAGCTCGTCGACCTGCGCGCCGCAGCTGGGACACGCCGCGTGCCGCAAGAAGAGGAGCAGACACGCTTGGCTCGACCAGAAGCTCCCTACGGTCTTGCGCGCCCCGTGGGGGTACAAGACGGTCGCGCGAGCGAGGTCGTCCGGCGCGAGGCTCCCCGTGAGGTCCACCCCTATCAGGCTAGCGGTCTCGGCCGACCGCCCACCACAGCTTTCCCAACCGGCTCACCACGCCGGGGACGCGGCGGACGAGGTTGATGCTCGGCGTGCGCTTCTCCATCACGCGCACCGGGATCTCCTTCACCCGGATGCCCGCGCGGTAGGCCCGGATGACCAGCTCGCTCGCGAAGACGTCCTTGTCGACCAGGCAGGCGCGCATGATGGGCAGCACGCGATCGCGGCGAAAGGCCTTGAGCCCGTGGGTGTCGGTGCCGCGAAAGCCCAACGTGGCGCGCAGGAGGCGGCTGTAGGCCAGGCTCGCCGCGTGGCGGAGCGCGGGGCGAGCGTCTTCGGCGCCGGGCAGCAGCTTGGAGCCGACCACGAAGTCGGCGGCGTCTTCACGCAAGAGAGCGATGGCTCGCTCGTGAAAGTCGACGTCGCAGAGATCGATCTCCTCGCAGATGACGATCGCGCCGCGCGTGCGCTCGATGCCGGCGCGGAGCGCGGCCCCGTAGTTCGGCTCGCCGATCGAGAACGAGCGCACGTCGGGGTAGCGCTGCTCGAGCTTGGAGAGGACCGAGCGCGTGCGATCGCGCGAGCCGTTCTCGGCGAGGATCACCTCGAAGGTCACGCCCACATCGTGAAGGTTCTCACGGAGCTCGACGACCGCGGCGTGGAGGATCGCCTCTTCTTGGTAGACCGGGATGACGACCGAGACCTCGGGACCGTTCGCGGCGAGGCTCATGCGGTCGCCCGCTCCGCGGCGCTGCGGCCGGCGAGGATCGCGTCCTCCATCGACGCGTACGTCCACGAGCCATAGCGACCCACCGCGTCGATGCCCGCTGTCTCCAAGAACGCGCGAATGGTCGCGACCGACGCCTCGTGGGCTTCGTCGAACACGACGTAGGCGTGATCGATCCGCCGCAGGCGCCCGAAGCGCACCGCCTCGAGGGCGCGGATCACGCCGAGATCGACCAAGTGCGCGGCCACCGTCGCGAGCGACGGCAGCGAACGCTCGTCGCGCCCTGCGAGCTCGACGTAGAGAGAGGCCTTTCCGGTGGGCGCCATCGCGGTCGAAAGGTTGGAGTACGCGCCGACGCGATAGAACGGGATCTCGGGGGCGGGGACATACGCCCAGTGCCAATCGACCTCGCACGGGGTGTTGAGGGCGAGATCGAAGTAGTGGAGGTGCGTCGCGCGCAGCCGCGAGCCGGCCGCTGCGACCTCGGGTGGAGGCCCGTCGAGGAGCCGGACCAGCCCGTCCAGTGGGAGCGACGAGATGATGCGCCGGTACGCGACCCGCTCGCCGCCCGCGTAGGGGTTCGACGTGATCATGC
>CALKVR010000092.1 GCA_938004815.1 uncultured Polyangiaceae bacterium
GCAAATCATCCCGCCGCGACGCGCGGGGTCGGCCGGGGTCACCACCCTCAGACCGCGGTCCCGCGCACGCGTCAGGAGGCGCGTCGTCTGCGCCAGGCTGCGGGCTCTCAAGGCGTCGATGCCACACCGCATGACCCAAGAGAGCCCGGCGCGGCTCGTGTAGATGGGCTCCATCGCGGGCATCCCCTGCTGAAACTTCTCGGCGCTCTCGGCGGCGACGAAGCTGTCGGCGAACTTCGAGAGATCGCGGTGCGCGAACCAACCCGGGTAGACCGGCTCCAGCGTCCCCGCGAGCGCGGGGTCCACGTAGCCGAAGGCGAGCCCGGTGCCGGCTCCACCGATCCATTTGTGAAACCCACCCACCACGACGTGGGCGCCGAGATCGGCGGCGCGGACCGGCACGACCCCGACCGCCTGGTAGGCGTCGAGGAAGACGATCGCGCCGCCTCGACGATCGGGCGATGATCGATCAACGCGCCCGTCCGCGGTGACACCAGCGACAGGGCGACGACGCGCACGCGCTCGTCGATCGCTGCGCACACCGCCTCTCCGTCGAGCACCCCGCCGCGTGGCGCTTCGACCTCGATGATCTCGAAGCCTCGACGCGCCTGCGCGCCCCAGAGGTAGCGGCTCGAGTGGAAGTCGGTCGCGGCCACGATGATGCGCCGCCGATCACCGACCGGCTCGAGGGCGGCCGCCACCGACGCTTGCGCCGCCGTCGCCGAGTCTCGGAGAAACACCGAGCCTTTCGGCGCCTCGAGGAGGTGCTCGACCAGCGTATGCATTTCAGCCCACCGCTCCGCCCACTCCGGGATACCGCGTGACCGACGAGCGAGGCTGGCCACGTAGGCGCGTAGGTCGTCGGTCAGCTCGGCCGGACACGCGCCGAGACACTGCTGCGCGAGGTAGGTTCGATCTGCGAGGATTCGGAATCGTGACCGCTCGCGAGCGAAGTCGACCGTCATGCGGCGAAGCAGACTTCGTAGAGGTCGTCGAGGAACGCCCAGCCCGCGCGCCCGAGCTCCTCGGCCCCGCGGACCGCCAGCCGCGCCTTGTTGCCGGGCGGTATCAAGCGCGCCAGCTCGAACGATTCGTCGACGTGGGCGATCTCGAGCTCCTCGTGCAAGACCAACCACTCCATCACCGGGTCGGGCAGCGGGGTCGCGCTCCGCCGGAGCAGCTTGCCGAGGGTGAGGTCGGCCTGCTTGCCGAGCAGCTCCATCACCAGCGTCGCGCCGAGGCCCTCGTAGGGGCTCCGCTGCGTGTAGAGCTCTTCTTGCACGGCGCCGAACGCGCGACCCGGCTCCAGCTGTTCGGAGTTCGCGGCCTCGGGGAGCGCCGGCGCCAAGCCGGCGGCGAAGCGCTCGAAGAGCTGCTTGTGGGTGCGCCCCGGATCGCCGTCGCCTAGCTCGTCGTTGAGCTGCTTCGCGAGCACGCTGCGGATCGGGTCTTCGTCGACACGCGCGACCACGCTCGCGAGGCGCCTGGCGAAGTGGAGCGAGATCGCTTCGCGGATGTTCAAGACCAAGAGCGCGAGCGGGCGGTGATCGAACGGCTCTCGCTCGACTCGTCGAAAGAACGGGTGCGACGCGATCGTCGCGTGCTCGAACTTGCGCACCACCGCCTCCGGGTCGTCGGGGCGCCGCGAGGTCGTGACCCCGGCGTGCGTCGGCTCGTCGGCGAGCGCCTTGGGCGCGAGGTAGACGTTGGCCTTCTGCGAGCCCCCGCCCGTACGGATCGCGGCCCACGCGACCAGTCCGCTGCCCTCTTCGAGTGGCCGGGGAGCGAGCGCCGCCACCGCGGCTTCGAACGGAGCCGGCGCGATATCGATCGCCCGCATCGCCTCGGCGACTCGCGCAAACGCGGCCGCATCGTCGCCGGCGAAGGAGCGAACGGGGACGTGGACCGTCCCCGTCCGCGGCCGGGGGTCGCCGCCGACGAACGCCAAGCACGTCGCCGGCTGTCGCGCCGCGACGATCGCGCCGTCGCCGCCGAGGAGCGCGCCGCAGTACCGCCGGACGGCAGCGCAATCGGCGCTCGGTACCGACGCGATCACGCGCAGCAAGTCGTCGGTCGTGGCGCGGTGGTGGAACCCGTAGACCTTCACCCGCGCGCGCGCGCCCTCGACCAGATCGAGCGAGAAGAACCGGAGCTCATCGAGCTCGGGCCCCCGCGGCATCGCGTGCGAGACCGTGGCCCAGCCGCCGTCGACCCCGAGCCGGGCGAGCGCTTCTTCGACCAAGCGCGGGGCCTCGTGGGCGCCGCCCACCGCGGGGTTGAAGTAGACCTTGAACGAGGGTGTACCGTCTGGCGCGAAGCTCGCCGCGTACCAGAGCGCGAACGCGCCCGTCGGGTGCGAAGGGAGGAAGAGATCTGCGACGCGGTCGAACCGGCTGAAGTCGGCGCCGAGCGCCTCGAGGGCGGGGCGGAGCCGGAGACCGGCGTTGACCGTATCGGCGAGGGTCGGACAGGGCGCGCCCGCCGGGAGCGGCTCCGCCATCAGGCGGACTTCGGGCGTGCTGCCCCCCAGCAGCAACGAGATCTCGTACGGGGTGTGGTCGTCGCTGATGTGCGATGGCCACAGCGTGCGCTCGAGCCCAGCTGGGACCAGAAGATCCACCACGCTCTCGACCCCTCGCGGGGCGGGCTGGCCGTGGATCGCGCGCCACACACGGTCGACCTGCGTGCCGCAGAGCTCGTGAAACCACCCGCGACGAGTCGCTTGCATCGACACCTCCCAGCGAACGGACAACGATCGACCTTACGCACGAACGCCCGTCGTTCAAGGCGATTTCCCGTGCGATCGCCTCGATCATGGCTGTTTGGTACACAAACGTGTGCTGGCAATCTGCCAGCTAGCCGACAATTTCGTCAGCTAACGGTCGTTCGCCGACAAATCGATCGGCCACGGCGACGCGGTCGCGCCCGGGGCTGAGAAACTTGTCAGCTTGACCGCAGGGCGAGGGCGCGCTGCAATAGGGTGAGGCGAAAATGCAGGTCCTGATCGCCGAAGACCATCCCGAGATGCTGGAGTTCTACGCTCGCGTCGTACGCGCCGATGGGCACGACGTCGCCACCTGCCTCGACGGCGAGGCGGCGCTTCACTCGTTAGCGGAGCGGCGGTTCGACCTCGTGGTGCTCGACCTGCGCATGCCCGTCGTCGACGGCTTCGCCGTCTGCAGGAGAATGCGCGAATCGGGTGATCGCACCCCGGTCCTGGCCCTCACCGGCCTCACATCCGAAGAGGCGCAGCTCGAGGCGTTCGAGGCTGGTGCTGACGATTTCGTCACGAAGCCATGCAGCTACGACGTGCTGCGGGCCCGCGTCCGAGCGATCTTGCGGCGCACCGCGTACTCGTCTGCGTCGATCCGCTTGGGCCGCTGGCAGCTCGACCGCGACGCGTTGACGGCGTTCGTGCCGGGCGCGCCAGGCGCCCCGAAGTGCCGGTTCTCGCCGGTAGAGATGCGGGTGCTCTCCGCGCTCTTGGAGCGCATCGGGACGGTCGTGCCTCGCAGCGAGCTGCGCACCATCTGCTGGAACGACGACGTCTGCGACGACGCCCTCTCGGCGGTGCTGGTGCGCCTGCGCCAGAAGCTCAAGGGCTCGGGCGTGACGGTGTCGGCGATTCGGCGCAAGGGGATCCTCCTCGCGCCCGAGTCGGGCTGAGCCGCGCGTCACGGGTCGCGTCCGTTGAACGCGCCCACGCCGGGGTTGAGCACGGCGCTCGGATCGCTCGCTCGCTTGACCGCCGAAAGGCGACCCCAGTCGAAGTGGTCGCGCCAGTCGTCGGCCGTCATGTGCTCGGTGCCGATCGGAAAACCGATCGGGTAGACGCGCCCACCCAGAGCCCGGGCACGACCGAGGATCACCGCGCAGCGCCGGCTGAACGCGGCGGCGTCGGCCACCGACGCGAACGTGGGGAGGATGTCGACCAGAACGAGCCACTCGCCGTCGGGCCAACGCACGATCGGCGTGTCGATTCGGTCGCGCGCGACCACGTACGTCATGAGGTGGCCCGACGCGAGCTCGCGCGGATCGATCCGCCCGAGCAGGTCGCCGACGAACCCGGCGGCGCGTGACGCGGGGATGAACACGTCCATCCACGGGTGGAAACGCCCCCGCGCCCGATCGAGCTCGGGCAAGTTGGCGAGGCGGTTGGCGTAGGCAAAGTAGGGCTCTTCGCGGACCTCGGTGCGATCTGGGAGCGCGTCGAGCCCGGCGACGAGCGCGTCGACCCTGCCACGTTCGCCCGGAAAGAGGTGCTTCACCGCCTCGATGACCAGACGGAACGAGCCGTCTACGACCGCGAACGACCCGAGGAAGTAGTCGAAGCGACCGTCGGCCGCGATGCGCAGCTGATCGGCGATCAACGTCTCGACGTCGGCGTACTCGAGGCGGACGATCGCCGCGCGCTCGGGCGCGGGGACGAGGCGGAGCTTGGCCTCGACGATGACTCCACACAGGCCGAGCCCCGCGCGCACCGCGTCGAAGATCTCCGGGTGCCGCTCGCGCGAGCAAGCGCTGACCTGCCCCTCGGCGCTGACCACCGTCATCGACGCCACCGTGGACGTGACGAGGCCGTGGCGGAACGATTGGCCCCCCACGCCGCCCACGCTCAACGTTCCCCCCACCGAGATCCCGAGGAAGTCGGGGAGGACCGGGAGCGTGAAGCCCTTGTCGAGCGTGCGACGGAGCACGTCGTCCCACCGCGCGCCCGCGCCGACCGTGACCCACTCGCCGTCCACGTCGACGTGGTCGAGCCCCGACGTGTCGATCATCACCCCGACCTCGACGAGCGACTGGCCTCTCGTCGAGTGCCCCGTGCCCCGGATGGCGACGGCCATGCCGTCCCGCTTGGCGAGCTCGAGCGCGCGAACGATCTCCACGACGGTGGACACCCGGACGACCCGCGCCGGGTGCCGGTTGACGAGCCCGCCGAAGTCCTCCGAGAACGGCAGGTGGGTCATCAGCGACCCTCGGCGTAGCTCCTGAGACGCGCGGCCAGATGGGGGCCGGTGACGCTCTTGGAGATCCAACCATCGGCGCCCACCTCGCGCGCGAGCCCTCGCAAGCGCGCCTCGTCCGAGGCGCTGTAAAGGACGAAGAGTGTGCCGTTGGGGGCCCACTTGCGCGAGATCCCGATGAGGCGATCGCCCGAGAGCGCCGGGATGTTCACGTCGACGAGCACGATGCGGGGCGCGAAGCTCACGATCTGGTTCGTGACCCCGATGGGGCTCGAGCAGGTCACGACCTCGAAGCCGTCCGCTGTCAGCGTCCGCTCTACCAGCTCGAGCTGCAGCCTATCGTCGTCTACGACCAAGACGCGAATGGCGGGGCTAACCATTCTGTTGCTTCTCCTTGCTGCCCCCAAGCTGTTTCCTCAGGGCGCGGAGCAAGGTCTCGCGCTCCACCGGCTTCGTGAGGTAGTCGGCGCACCCCGCCTCGGTCGCCTTGGTTCGGTCCTCGCGCGAGACGTACGCGGTGAGCGCGATGACGGGGATGTGCTTGAGCCGCGGCGCCGCCTTGAGCCGGCGCGTGGCCTCCCAGCCGTCGACCCGAGGTAACGACAGGTCCATGAGGACGATGTCGGGCACCTCTCGTCGCGCTCGGTCGAGCCCGTGCTCACCATCCTCGGCCTCCAGCACCTCGAACTCACCCTGGAGGTAGCGCCGAACGATGTCGCGGTTCTGGGCCGAGTCCTCGATGTAGAGGACGCGCGGCAGGCGCTTCTGGGGGCTACCGTTCTCGGTGAGAAAGCGCTTCGCCTGCTCTACGACCGCCTCGATTGCGAGCCCGCCCTTGCGAACGACGTGGGCGAGGCCGGCGAGCAACATGTCCTCTTCGTCGCCGTTCAGCACCTTGCCCGTGAGGACGATGACCGGGACCATCGTCCCCTCGGACCGCAGCGTCGCCAGCACCTCGAAGCCGTCCATCTTCGGCATCATCAGATCGAGGACCAAGAGCGACGGCTTCGTGACCCGCGTCTGCAAGAGCGCGTCTTCGCCGTCTCTCGCCTCCGAGCACGCGAACCCGGCCGCTCTCAGGTTGCGGCCCACCAGCTCGCGCGCCTGCGCGTCGTCGTCGACCACGAGCACGGTGCCACGCGCGTCCATCACGTTGCGCCGCACCGCCTCGATCAGGCGCTCGGGGTCGATGGGCTTGACCAGGTAGTCGCAGGCGCCAAACGCGAAGCCCCGTGCGCGCTGCTCCTCGACCGAGAGAATGATGACGGGGGTGTCGGCGAGCGCCGGGTCGTTCTTGAGCTCGGCGAGCACCGTCCAGCCATCGAGCTTGGGCAGGTGAATGTCGAGGACGACCGCGGTGGGACGGTGGCGTCGCGCCGCCTCCAGCCCCGAGACGCCGTCGCCGACCGCGATGACCTCGAAGCCCTCTTTCTCGAGGTCACCCTTCATGAGCGCGACGATGATCGGGTCGTCATCGATGAGCACCACCACCGGCGACTCGCCCGTTGCGACCGGCATCGGTGAGCCGAGCGCACGCGTCACCGCCGGCACCGGCGTGGCCTCGCGGTCGAGCGCGCCGGGTAGGGTGACGGTGAACCGCGACCCGCGGCCGAGCGTGCTCACCACCTCGATGGTGCCGCCCAGCACACGCGTGACCTCACGCACGATGGCGAGCCCCAGGCCGGTGCCACCGACCTTGCGCCTCGAGGCGTCGTCGACCTGGCGAAACTTCTCGAAGATGGTCTCGATCTGCTCGGGCGGAATGCCGGAGCCGGTGTCCTCGACCGCGAGGACGAGCGTCTTGCCGTGCGCGCGGGCCTCCAGCAGGATCTCGCCGGTGTCGGTGAACTTGGCCGCGTTGGAGAGCAGGTTGAGGAGGATCTGTCGCAGCTTCAGCGAGTCGGTGAACACGACGCGCGTCTCGACCGCGAGGTCGGCGCCCAGGGTCACGTCCTTGCCCTTCAGGAGCTCGCGGACGGTCGCCACGCACTCCTCGGCGAGGCCCTGGAGCTCGACCCGCTCCTTGACGACCTCGAGGCGGCCGGCCTCGATCTTGGAGAGATCGAGGATGTCGTTGATGAGCGCCAGGAGCGTCCGGGCGTTCGACTTCACGATGTTCAAGTCGCGGCGCCCGTGCGGCGTCAGGCGCGCGCCCTCTTCACGCAGCAGCAAGTCGCAGTACCCGAGGATGCCGTTGAGGGGCGTGCGGATCTCGTGCGAGAAGTTGGCGAGGAACTCGCTCTTGAGCCGCGACGCCTCTTCGAGCTGGCGGGCGCGCTCCTCTTCGGCGCGCTTGGAGCGCGCGAGCTCGCCCGCGAGGCGATCGAGGTCCTCGTTCTGCTGGCGAATGACCTCCATCTGAAGCGCGCGCTGCTGGTAGCTGGCGACGGCGCGCGCGGCGAGCGAGCGCTGCACCTCGAGCTCTTCTTTCAGCCGCGCGAGGTCTGCCCGGAGCTCGGTCGTCTCGGCTCGGGGGCCCGAATCGGCGTCGCTCATGAGGCAGACCCGAACACCAGGCTGGTCAGCGTGCTGTTGACCATGAAGCCGCAGTAGGTCTCGAACTGCACCGTCGAGCCCGCCGCCGGGGGCGCGCTCGCCAACGTCGCGCCCACTTCTCCCACCTTGCCGGTGAGGTGAGCGTAGAACTTGCGCGCCCCGCAGTCGAAGAGGAGGGCGGCGGTGGGGTTCTGGACGCGCCGAGGAAGCTCGTCGGTGAAGAACCGACGCGTCGACTCGACGATGTCGCCCGCCCGCATGACCTCGAGCTCGAGGTCCTCTTGCACCATGTTCATCGACTCGAGCGTGTCGTCTTGCATGCTCTTGCAGATCGACCGCAGAAAGTGCTCACGACCCACTTTCATCGCGAGCGACCACCTCAAGTATTGCTCGGGAAAGCCGAAGGTCAGATGCTCCGGCGGGACGCCGGCGATCTCGGCCCAACGCTGGCCGGCCGACCGCCCGTCGAGCTCGAGGATGCGCCGCGCGGCGACGTCGACCTTGGTGACGAGCACGCGCTGGCCGGTCGGCTCGTACCAGTGCGTGCGAAGAGCGGCCCACGGCGCGGTCGAGCGAAACAGCATCGTCACGACGCCGTCGCTGAACACCTCGCCATCGACCCCCATCCAACCGGTGCCCTTCATGAACTCGTAGCCGCCGGCGCCGCCGCCGACGACGACCAGGCCTTGGTTCTTCTCCAGGACGCCGAGGAGCATCTCCTCCTTCTTCATCTTGAAGCCGTCGTCGATGACGACCGCGCCGTGGTGCCGGTCGAGGTTGGCCACCCGCGTCCCCAGCTCGCGCGCCGCCATCTCGATCGCGGTGCTGCCGGCCTTGGCGGCGTCGCGCGAGAGGTTGGTGCCCCAACCGATGGCGACGTCGAGGTCGCCGCCCAGCGCGCCGATGACGAGCCGATCCGAGAGCAGGCCCGCGTTCGTCACCTCACCCCCCGATGAAGCGGTGATCAGGCGTACGGGCTTGGGTAGGCGAGTTCGCAGCGCGGCGTGGTAGGCCCGGTGGTCCCAGTGGCCTGGGACGAAGCCGAAGACCACGGCGGGTGCGAAGCTTCCGAGCTCGGTGAGCGCCTCTTCAGCGGCCTTCTCTGCGGTCGTAGAAGCCGAGGTGCCTGACTTGATTCTCACGGTCGCCATGGTGCTTCGACGCTAGCAACCGAACCGTTGGCTTCCTAGAGGCGACGAACGAAAAGTTCGGCTCGTGGCTGACGGATTTGTCAGCCACAGACCGTAGCCGACAAATCGATCAGCTACGAGTCGGACCAGGTGTCCCCCTGTCACACTTGATTTCGCCGCGCACCTTGCACCGGATCGATCGCGCTTTATCCGTTTAGGGTTCGACCTCTTTCTTCGTGTTGCCTCGAGGTTGTCTCGACTGGAGGTGATTTTGAACCCAACTCGAATCTTGGTCGCTGCGAGTTTTTGTGCGCTAGCGTCGGCCGCCTGCGAGCAGCTGGCATCGGGGCCGGAGACGACCGGGTTAGGGGCGGCGAGCGATGCGCTCAGCTGGGGGAGCTTTCCGGCCGATGGGCCGACGACGACCAACACGCCGATCGGGCTCGCGCTCGAGATCGATCAGGGCGCCGGTGTACCCCTTCGTGTGCGCGCGGGGCAGCGCGTCTACATCGACCAGATCGACATGCGCGCGTCGATCGACGTCGGCTCGCCGACGAGTCGTTCGTGGGGCAGCCGAACGCCGACGGCACATGGACACGGCGGCGCTTCTATCGCGGCGCGGACTGGATGGACCAGCCGAGCTTCTTCGTGATCGAGCAGATCAACCAGAACGGACACCTCACCACGTACCCGCTCGTGGTGGGCACGGGGCTCGAGCACCTGCGCACGCCCTTCGACAGCTTCTTTGCGCGCCGCCTGCGCGCGATCCAGTGGACGCACGATTGTGTGACACGCGACAGCTGCGAGGGCGCGGCCGCCTTCAGTGAAGAGGCGCTCGTCGAGCTCCGCTACGCGAACGGTCCGAATCCGAATTTCGTGATGCAGCCGTCCACGACCGCGCTGCGCGTTCGCTGGACCCTCAAGCCGACCGACCCTTACATCATCCCCGTCGAGCAGATCTCGGCGCCGGCGTTCGACTACGGCTTCGACATCGATCTGGTGGCGCTCACGCCGCCCGCGCCCGACGGCACATATGCGCCGGGGCAGTCGGTCACGTTCCAGTTCACGCTGCGGGATGGCGCCGGCAACCGCCTGCACGACCCGGGCGTCATGCCGAGCTACGCGGACTTCATCTCCGGGAACATCGAGTCGGGCATCCAGTACTACCGCGCGATCCAAGAGCCGTACGCGACGTACTACCGCCGCAAGCACCGCGAGAAGCAGATGCTCCTCTCCGTGATGGGGCCGGTGCAGAACAACAAGCCGATCCACGACGTGCTCGACATCATCGAGAACATCGACTTCGCGACCGGCATCGTCACCGCGGCCACTCAGAGCGACGACGGTATCTACGCCGCTGCGACCGGGATCCCGAGCTTCTTGGTGCTGTTCGGTGGGCCCGACTTCTGGGGCTTTCCATCGACCGACACGTGGACGTTCACGCTGCCCCCCGACTCGGCGCCCGGCACCTACTACGCGGTGCTGAAGGGCCGGCGCACGTACCTGGGGCAAGACATTCCCGAGAGCGAGGTGCTCGAGATCCAGGTCGGCACCCCCACCCCGACGAGCCCCACGCTGACGACGGGCAAGTGCAACAGCTGCCACGAGCCCGGGAGCGGCGGCGACCTCGATCGCGCGCTCCACGGCCTCGACAACCGCGCCGCGTGCACCTCTTGCCACGCGCCGCTCTCGTTCGAGCTCGAGGGCCCGGTGTACGTGCGCACGCACTTCATCCACTCGCGGTCCAACCGCTTCGACGCGAACCTCAAGAAGTGCAAGAACTGCCACGACGACAAGCCGAGCATCCAACGCACGAGCAAGTCGGCATGCATGTCGTGCCACACGTCGTACCCCGACGATCACGTCGCCGCGTACGGTCCGGTCGTCGACATGTACGTGGGCGGGCGTGAAGAGTCGTTCGACCAGTGCTCGACCGCCTGTCACACCAACCACCCCGGCAGCGGGTTCTGAGCGTCATCACCGGTTGACCCACTCGCGGTCGCCGTCGGTCCAGTATCGCCACTCGCCCCCCGTGTCGGTGCGCGCGATGCGCACGCCGTGGGCGTCGAGGGTGGCGAGCACCGACGGCGCCGGGTGACCGAAGCGGTTGCGAACGCCGCACGAGATCGCGGCGAAGCGAGGCGCGACGGCGCGAAGAAAGGCGTCGCTCGTGGACGTCTTGCTGCCGTGATGACCGACCTTGAGGACGTCGGCCCGCAGGCGCTCGGGGGCGGTCTCGAGCAGGCGCTCTTCTCCTTCGCGCTCGAGATCGCCCGCGAGCAGAATGGCGCGCGCCCCGTACCGCACCCGCAGCACGAACGAGGCGTCGTTGGTCGAGAGCGCGGGGTCGGGCCCGGGGCAGGGCGCGAGCGTCTCGACCATCGCGCGGCCAAACCAACGCGGCTCTTCGCAGAGCGCGGAGGGGCGCACCACCGGGACCGACCGCGCCCGCAACGACGTGAGGATCCGCGCCATGTCGCCGTGGGCCGGCCCTTCGCGCTCGACCTCGCCGGTGTCCCAGAGCTCGCCGACCGGCATACGCTCCAGTGTGGTCACCAGGCCCGCGTAGTGATCGGGGTGAGGGTGCGAGATCACCGCGACGTCGATCCGGCTGCGCCTGCGCGCGCGGAGGACGGGCGCGAGCACGCGCTCGCCGACGTCGAAGCTCGAGGCAGGGATGCCGCCGCCGTCGACCAGCATGAACGAGCCGTCGGGCATGTCGAGCGCCACCGCGTCGCCCTGACCAACGTCGAGGACGCTCATTCGCAAGAGCGCCTCGGGCGCGCCCTCTCTCCGCGCGCGCAGCTCGAGCGCGACGAGCCCGACCACGCCGAAGGCGAGCGCGAACGCCGATACCGCGCGGCGGCGGGCGGCGATCACCGCCAGGAGAGCGACGCCGGCGCACGCCACCTCGAGCGCGGTGGGGGGCGGAGCGGGCAGGACGGCGCCCGTGTCGCGCGCCACGCGCGCGACCACCAGCACCGCGCGCAGCGCCCCGCCCGCGACGAACGCAGCGCCCTGCTCGATCGGGGGCACGAACGCGAGCGCCGTATGCACGAGCGCGAAGGGGAGCGCGAACGTCTCGCCGAGCGGCGCCGCGATCACGTTGGCCGGCACCCCCGCCGCCGGCAGCGTCGGCGACACCGAGAGGATGATGGGAGCACACGCGAGCGTCGCGCCCAGCGTCGTCGCCATCGACGTCGCGAGCGCTCCCCACATCCGCCGGAGCGCTCCCGGCGCTGCGCTCGGCGGCGAGCCCGACCCGAAGAGGCCCGTCGCGTCGTCGGTGGGAGCGCCCATCACGCGCGCGATGGGCGTGGCGAGCGTCATCAGCCCCACCGTGGCCGCGGCGGAGAGCGCGAACGAGAGATCGAGGACCGCCATCGGGTCGGCCGCCGCGCCGGCGAGGAGCGACGCGGCGAAGCACCGCGGACCCGACGGCCGTCGGCCGAGGGCGCGCGCGGCCGACGCGGCGCTGACCATGGCGGCCGCGCGGAACACCGAGCCGCCGCCGCCGGCGAAGTCGGCGTAGAGCCACGAGAGCCCGATCGCAGCGAACGCTGCGATCCGCGACGCGTCCCACCTCGCTGCGACGAACGCGAACCGCACCAGGATCGCCCGGAGCATCGACACGAGCCCGAGGACGGCGATCACGAGGTGGGTGCCGGAGACGGCCAGCAAGTGAGACAGCCCGGTCACGCGGAACGCTTCGTCGACCTCTCGATCGAGATCCGTCTCCCCCAGCACGAGCGCGCGTCCGAGCGCCCGCGCGTCGGGGTGATAGGTGGCTTCGATCCGATCGCGGACGTGCGCGCGCGCGACGTCGACGAGCGCGCCGAGGCCGCCCTGGCGCTCGACCAGCCGGGCCGCGCGAACGCGCCCGCTCGCGGCCGCGCCCGTGCGCGCGATGCGGGTCAGCTTGTTGAAGGACCCATCGTTCTGGAAGCGCTGCACGAGCGCGAGCTCGGCGTCGAGCGCCACGCGGTCTGCGCGTCGCGTGCCGTGCTCGAAGCCGGCGAGCGTCGCGACGAGCCCGCTCGCGTCGCGATCCGAGCACCGCCCGGACTCGAAGCGCGCGGTCGCGACCAGCTCGCCGCCGCGCACCACCGGCGAAGACTCGATCGCCACGACGCCGCTGCACTTCGCCGGCGGTGACACGACGCGTCGCGCCGCCTCGTAGACCACGCTCGCGCGCCCGAGCGCGAAGTCGGCGCGGCTCGCCGCGAACGCGAAGAGCGCGAGCGACAAGAGGGCCGCGCCAGGCTCGAGGCGTCGCGTCGCGACCAGCACCGCCGCCGCCGCGGTGGCGCCGACGATGGTGGCGAACGGCGCGACCGGGAACGCGCCCGCCAGGATCACCGCGAACCCGAGCACGAGCCATCTGTCCTGGATCATCGCGCCCCGCTCACCGCAAGCGTCGTGCCGGGCCACGTGGTTGATCCGATCCAGGTCGGATCGTGCGACTTTCGAACGAGGCTTCCACCCCCGGCGGACAATTCGGCCGTTCGGCCCGTACGAAGAGGTGGCGGCGCCACCCTCGATCACGGCGTCCGCCACCTCACTGGTCTCCTCACGTGTCGCCGTTTCTGTTAGGCTCTCTCGTCTCGGTCGCTCGGGTGCAAGGTCGCTTCGGAGGTCGTTTCATGTCGCTTCGTTGGCTTGGCGTGCTCGTCGCGGGGGCGATGGTGGCTGGTTGTGCGCCGCCCGATGATCCCGTGCTCGGTGAGCAGCCCAGCGGCGACGCAGTCGACGCCATCCAGGGTGGCTACGCCGACCCGACCGACACCGCCGTCGTCGGCGTCGTCGACGTCAACAACGGGGGGATCTGCAGCGGGTCGCTGATCGCCCCGAACCTCGTCCTCACCGCGCGCCACTGCGTCTCCCGCACGCTCAACACCGCGCCGAACGGCGGCATCATCTGCTCGCAGACGACGTCGGGCTCCCCGACGAACGCGACCAACCTCTACGTCACCACCGACGAAGAGATGGACTACCAGGGCAACTGGTACCAGGGGCGCGAGGTCGTCGGTTTGCCATCGGACAACAAGTTCTGCGGCCAGGACCAGGCGCTCATCATCCTGCAAGAGAACATCCCCGCCGAGGCCGCCGTCCCGCTCGTGCCGCGCGTCGACAGCGCTTTGGTCGAGGACGAGCTCTACTACGCGGTCGGCTACGGCCAGACGAGCGACTCGCCGAACGCACCCTCCGGCTCGCGCCGTCGCCGCGACAACCTCGCCGTCTACTGCGCAGAAGAGGGCTGCTCCGAGTTCGACAGCTACATGACGTCGACCGAGTGGATCGGCGACACGGGCATCTGCTCGGGTGACTCGGGTGGGCCTGCGATCGATCTGCAGAACCGCGTCGTCGGCGTGACGTCGCGCGGTGGACAGAACTGCTCGTCGCCGATCTACGGCTCGACCCACTCGTGGGGCCAGTGGCTGAAAGACACCGCGATCTACGCCGCCCAGCTCGGCGCCTACGATCCGGCGCCGTGGGCGTCCGGCTGGCCCACCGATCCGGCCTACAGCTTGCCGATCGGCGACGCTTGCGACACCACCACGTGCCAGATCTGCATCAACAACCTCTGCACGCGCCCGTGCCTCGACGACGTCGCGCCCTGTCCCGAGAGCTACCAGTGCGAGGCGTTCGAGGACGGGACACAGTTCTGCACGCCTACGCCCGAGCCCGCCGATGAAGACGGCGGCGGCAGCAAGAAGAAGAAGAAGGCCGACTCCGCAGAAGAACAGGCCGAGTCGGGCGGCTGCTCGGCCGGGGGCCGCGAAGACCCGACGAACCCGGTGCCGTGGCGCACCGGCGCGCTCGCCCTCGCGGTGCTCGCGCTGCGCCGGCGCCGTCGTTGACGGCGCGCGCCGGTCGGCGCCTGTCGCGGCGCGCCGTGCTCGGCGCGCTCGCGGCGGCGTCGTGCTCGCGAGGCGCGCCGGGTGACGGCGAGAAGCGCGCCGAGCCGCGCGTCGTGAGCACTTCACCCAGCATGACCGAGATCGTCTTCGCGCTCGGGCTCGGCGCGTCGCTGGTCGGGCGCAGCCGCTTCTGCGATTACCCGCCCGAGGCGATGACCGTCGCCGAGATCGGAGGGTTCTCGGACCCGAGCGTCGAGAAGATCCTCTCGCTCCGGCCTACTCTGGTGTGCGGCGAGCGCGGCCCGGCGGGCCCGGATCTGGTCGCTCGCCTCGAGAAGCTCGGGCTCTCGACGTTCTTTCCCGCGATGGATGACGTGGCCTCGATCGGTGCGGCCATGGCCGATCTCGGGGAGCGGCTCGGCGTGCGCGCCGCGGGCGAACGACTGAGGGCCGATCTGGCGGCCGCGATCGAAGACGTGAAGCGGCGCGTCGCAGGCAAGGCTCGGCCGCGCGTGCTCTTGGTCTTCGACTGGCAGCCGCTCGTCGCGGCCGGCCCGGGCGGGTTCCCCGACGAGCTCCTGGGGATCGCGGGCGCCGACAACGTCGTGCGCGAGGGCGGCAAGTATCCGCGGCTCGGCGTCGAGGGCGTATTCGCGCTCGACCCCGACGTCGTGCTCGACGGCTCGACGATGGGCGACGCCTCGACCAAGAAGGTCGGCGACATCGCCGCTCTCGCGTCGCTGCGCGCAATCCAGAAGAAGCGCCTCCACGCGCTCGACACGACCGCCGCGCTGCGACCAGGGCCGCGCCTCGGCGCCGGGCTCGCCGAGATCACCCGCCTCGTCCACGAACAAGGCGCCGGGTGAGCGGTCGACCGAAGCAGCGTGCCGACGTGCTCTTGTGCGAGCGTGGCCTCGCGCCGTCGCGCGCGCGCGCACAGAGCTTCATCCTGGCCGGCGAGGTGTTCACGGGCGAGCAGCGCGTAGAAAAACCGGGCACGCTCCTCGCCGCCGACGTCGAGCTCCGCGTCGCGCCGCGCCGCCGCTTCGTCTCGCGCGGGGGCGACAAGCTCGATGCGGCGCTCGCCGCCTTCGGTGGGCGCTTCACCGACTTGGCCGGGGTCGTCGCCGTCGACATCGGCGCGTCGACCGGCGGGTTCACCGACTGCCTCCTGCAGCGCGGCGTCGCCAAGGTCTACGCCGTCGACGTCGGCTACGGGCAGCTCGACGCGAAGCTGCGCGCCGACCCGCGGGTGGTCAGCCGCGAACGAACCAACGCGCGCGAGCTCGCCGCGACCGATTTCGACGAGCCCATCGATCTCGTCGTCGTCGACGCGTCGTTCATCGGGCTCTCCAAGCTCCTCGGCCCGATCGCCGGCGTCCTCGGCGGGCGCGGCGGCGAGCTCGTCGCCCTCGTCAAGCCGCAGTTCGAGGTGGGCCGCGAAGAGGCTTCACGGGGCAAGGGCGTGGTGCGTGACGACGCGGTGCGCGAGGCCGCCATCGCTGCGGTCCGCGGCTCGCTCGCCGACGCCGGCTTCAGCATCGTCGCAGAAGCCGACAGCGCCGTGCTCGGTCCCAAGGGAAATCGCGAGCGATTCCTGTATGCTCGCGCCAGGCGAGGGTGACTCGTTCTGTGATGGTGGTGAATTCTGATTCACCACACTAGCCCTGATCGGTGATAGACCCCGAGGTCTACAGAACCGGGGAGTTTTCCATGTTCGGGCGACGACGCTTTCTCGAGGGCACGGCGGGTATCGGGGTGACGCTGACGGTGGGGGCGGCCACGAGTGGCTGCGGCTCCAGCGGTGGCGGCGCATCCGCGAACGAGTGGGTCGTCGGGTCGTACCTCAGCCTCACCGGCGAACAGTCCAAGTTCGGTGAGGACACCAAGCGCGGCATCGAGCTCGCCATCGAGGAGATCAACGCGAACCCCCCGAAGGGCAAGAAGATCAAGGTCCTCTTCGAGGACAACAAGTCCAAGGTCGAAGAGGCGACGCAGAAGGTCCAGCAGCTCATCGATCGCGACAAGGTCGTGGCCGTCCTCGGTGAGATCGCGTCGAGCATCTCGAAGCCGGCCGCCATCATCTGCAACCAGAAAAAGGTGCCGATGATCACGCCCTCGTCGACCCACCCCGACGTGACCAAGACCGGCGAGTACGCGTTCCGCGTCTGCTTCACCGACGACTTTCAGGGCAAGGCGGGCGCCGACTTCTGCGTCAAGTCGCTCGGCAAGAAGAAGGTCGGCATCATGTACGCCGAGAACGACCTCTACTCGCAGGGCCTCGCCGCCGAGTTCAAGAAGGCGGTCGGCCCCGCCGGGGGTGAGGTCGTGATCGAGAAAAAGTTCACCGACACCGAGACCAACTTCACGACCTACATCAAGGAGGTCAAGGACGCGGGCGTCGAGGTCATCTACTGCCCGATCTACTACAATCAGATGACGCCCCTCTGGCGGCAGGCCAAGGCCGAGGGCCTGACCGGCGACATGTTCGTCGGCGGTGACGGCTGGAGCGGCGACGACACCCTGCTGAAAGAGCTCGAGGGCGGCTTCTTCACCGACCACTACGCGCCCGACGTCCCGTGGGCTGCCGGCAAGAAGTTCGTCGAGGCCTTCAAGAAAAAGTTCAACCAAGCACCGTCGAGCCTCGCGGCTTGCGGCTACGACGCCGCGATGGTCCTCGCCGACGCGATCAAGCGCGCGAAAGAGGACACGCCCAAGGGCATCCGCGACGCGATCGCCGAGACGAAAGAGTACGCGGGCGCCACCGGCTCGATCACGATCAACAAGGACCGAAACGCCGACAAGGCCATCGTCTTCGTGCAGATCAAGGGCGGCACCACGGCCTACAAGGCCGCGGTCGGCCCGGGCGCCGAGAAGCTGACCGAGGGCGCGCCGCCCCCCACGCCCGAGACGGCCAAGCCCGACGACTCGGCCGCGCCGGCCGCGAGCGGCTCCGCCGCGCCCGACGCGAGCGCAGCGGCCGCGGGCAGCGCCTCTGCTGCTCCCGCCGCGAGCGCATCCGCCGCACCGAAGCCGTAAACTCGGTCGATGCTCGAACGGCTCGTCGGCGTCATCGGTACCGGTCTGGCGCAGGGCTCGATGATCGCCCTCGTCGCCCTCGGGTATTCGATGGTGTACGGCATCCTCAAGCTCATCAACTTCGCGCACAGCGAGGTGTTCATGATGAGCGCATTCGCCGGCTTCTTCTTCATCAGCTTCCTCGGCGCCGAGAACGCGCCCATCGTCGCGGGCGTCTTCGGGACGCTCGGCGCGATGGCGCTCGCGGCGCTCCTCGGCGCGCTGGTCGAGCGTGTCGCCTACGCCCCGCTGCGCACGCGGCGCGGCGAGAGCCGCATCGCCCCTCTCGTGACCGCGCTCGGGATGAGCGTCCTCTTGACGAATCTGGCGCAGCTCCTCTTCACCGCCAAGTACCGGAGCTACCCGCAGATCATCCCCATCGGCCGGACCCGGCTCATCATCGTGGTGACTGCGGTGCTCACGATGATCGGGCTTCAGGTGCTGGTGCACCGCACCTGGTTCGGCAAGAGCATGCGCGCCCTGAGCATGAACGAGGACGCGGCGCGCCTCATGGGCGTGCGCACCGGGCGCGCCATCTCGCTCACGTTCATGGTCGGCTCGGCCCTCGCCGCGCTCGGCGCCGTCCTCTATTGCCTCGATCAGTCGCAGGCCTACCCCATGATGGGCGCGACGATCGGCACCCGCGCCTTCGTGGCCGCGGTCATCGGCGGCATCGGGAGCATCCCGGGCGCCATGCTCGGCGGCCTCTTCATCGGGCTCTTGGGTGAGCTCACCAAGATGACGCCGTACTCCAGCCTGCAAGACGTCATCATCTTCATCGCCCTCGTCGGTGTCCTGTTGGTCAAGCCGAGCGGCCTCATGGGCCGGGTGACGATAGAGAAGGTCTAGCGGGCTGCTGATTTGGCGACGTGGGAGTGCTCGATGGCGTCCGTTCCCGTGATTTCACCCCCCCGGCCCCCCTCACCTGCGGTGAGGGGGGCGCTCTTCTGGGCGGCGCTGTTGGTCGTGGG
>CALKVR010000093.1 GCA_938004815.1 uncultured Polyangiaceae bacterium
GTCGCTGATCAGCCCGCGGGGTCGCCGAGCGCCTCGATCCGGGCGGGGACGTACTTGTGCCACGGGGTGCCGACGAAGGGGTCACGGTCCTCGACGGCGGTGAGCTCGTTGGGCGCGACGCCGGGCGTGGTCTCTCCGGTCTCGCCCGGGTAGGCCGTCCCCAGCCCGTTCGGCAGCGAAACGTGACCGCGCTGCATCGTCTCCGACACCTCGACCGTGACGACGAGCGAGTCGCGCTTGGTCGTCAAGCGGACGGCGTCGCCCGACGTGAGCCCCAACCGCGTCGCGTCGTCGGGGTTGATACGGAGCGCGCCCTCGGCGTCCTTTTTCCGCCAAGCGGGGTCGCGGATGATGGTGTTCGCCGTGAACGAGCGCCGCTCGCCCTTAGCGAATCTGGCTAGATAGGTCTCCGTGGGACAACAGAAGAGTCGTTTGACCACGCTAGGAGACCGTGGGTTCACAAAGCTGTTGCTGGACGCGCCGCCGGAGATGAGGCCTCATCAGGTTCGCGGGGGCGGATTCCGCGAGCGTGCGAGGAGCTTCTATGCGCAAGCGAACGACGGTCGCGGGTGTCCTTTCCTTGGTCGGCGCGGCTGGACCCAGCGTTCTGGTTGCGTCCTGCAGCGAGGAATTCGTGTGGCCTGTCGGGTCGGAGGAGTGCGTCGCCGAGCCGCAGCAGGGCGCGTGGGATCCGAACCTCCTGAATTGGATCGACGTCGGAGCTCCAGGTGCGGATGTTCCGAAGCAGGAACCGTGGCACGACATCCAGCCGCATCATGCGTTCTTGGTAGCGGTCCACGCTGCGCACCTCCCGTCGGGGGAGCTGATCCTCTATCACGGCGAAGGCGAGACGCGCGTGTGGCCGATCGGCACGCCTCCCGAGCAGATGCGCTGGCATCCAGTCCCGTTCGACGTGCCCCAGGCGAACCCCGATCTGTGCAGTTATCAGCCGGTAGACCCGAGCTACCGCTGCTTCGCTGACATCTTCTGTTCGGGGCAGGTCGTGCTTCCTGACGGCCGCCTGTTCGTCGCGGGGGGAAACGTCGAGGGCAACGCAGGCGGCGGCGGTCTCTCGGACATGTTCTTGTTCGACCCGGCAGACGCAGACCAGGACGTATTCCCGTTCGGTTGGGCGAGGAGCAACGACACGATGGAGGTGGATCGCTGGTACCCGACCCTCACGGTGATTCCTGGCGCGACTCCGCAGGTGAGCCCGTTCGGCAGAGTGCTCATCGTGAGCGGCGCGACGCGGACACTTGGCGGTGCATCGACGCCGATCTTCGAGCTTTACGACGCAGACCCTGAGGTTGACCAGGTTACGACGCTTACGATCCAGGGCGAATCCCCGTTCAACAGCGCGAATCCCATGCCGCTGTACCCGTTCATGTTCTTGCTCCCGAACGGCGACATCTTCTTCGCGGGCGGGGAGGACGCGACGGAGAACACGCGACGCGGGCGGGTGCTCATCCCGGACTACAACAACGGCGGCACGTGGGCTTGGCATCCCCGCATCTTCGAGAGCAGCATCACCGGCGGGTCGGCAGTCATGTACGCACCCGGCAAGATCATGAAGTCGGGCGGGCTTGCCCCGGGCGACGACCAGCTCGCGCACCAGATCACCGAAACGATCGACCTGTCCAACACTACGTCTGGGAACTACACGAACGCGCCCGACTTCGTGGTCACAGCACCAATGGCGCGTGCCAGGCACTTCCACACGCTAACGCTGCTGCCAGACGGACGCGTCGTCGCGACAGGAGGCAACTCTCGCGGCAACGGCAGAGTGGGCGACCATACGTCATACGACTGCGACTAAGGCACCCCGATTTCCTTTGGCATCTGCAACGATGCTGCGCCCCGCGATGGCGTTCCTGAGCCCGGCACGGCCCTGATCGGCTGCCCCGCGGTGCCGAGCTACTGCGCCGATGGCGCTTCTTGCACGCTACCCACTGGGGGCGGGGGTGAAGCGGATCCCGTTCCGTGCACGGATATTGACGGTGACCTCATTCCCGACAACGCATCCTGCGGAGCCCCATGCGCGAGCGCTAGCGACTGCCCGCCCGGCTCGACTTGTGGCGCAGTCAGTGGGCACTGTGAGATGAGCTGCTTCGGCGCATCTACCTGCGGCGCAGTGGTGCGGTGCAGTGGCGGCGGCGCCTGGTGCGATCCGGCGAACAACGCCTGCCATGCGACCAGAACTGCCGAGCTCTGGGACCCCGATTGCCAGACCTGGACCGAGCTCGGCGCGCAACAGAACCCCCGTATGTATCACTCGACGGCCCTGCTGTTGCCGGATGCGAGCGTGATCTCGATGGGCGGCGGCCATGGCGCGTTTGCCCTGAAGGATCAATGGGACGCGCAGATCTTCGTGCCCGAGTACGGCACGGCAGGGCAGGTCGACATGCCCCTGATCGCGGTCGCCGGCGCAACCAACATGAACTTCGGTCACCCGCCCCTCCCATGGAACGGTGAGGCGCAAGTCCTGATCCTCAACGCGAGCGCCGACGTTACGCCTGAGCGCTTTACCCTCGTTCGGCTCGGAAGCGCGACCCATGGATTCGACATGGACCAGCGCTGGATGAGACTTGGAGCGGTCGAGTACGAGCAGAACATCCCAAGTGCGGTGACCGTGAAGGGCCCGGAGAGCACACCGGGCAAACTGGCCGCGTTCTCGGCGCCTCCGGGGTACTACATGCTCTTCATGCGCACGCTCAGCGGCGAGGTCTCGACGGGACAGTACGTGAAGGTCGGGCCGGGCATTTCGGCCGTCTACGGATGCCCCGCAAAGGAAGGCTTGGTCGCCCGCGAAACGTCGTGCCTGGCTGAGCCGGTCGGCGGGCAGTGTCCCGCTGGCAGCACGCAGACCACCAACGTCGCCTTACCGCGGATGATGGGTCCGCTCGGCAGCATGGACGGCTGGCATGTCCTCGTCCCGGCCGGTGCCCTCGCCGACCACGGGCGTGGTCTCGGTCGTCCAACCGCCGCGGAACTGGCTACTATCGAGGCGCGGTGCGTCGCGGCGTGCGAGGCTCACTACCAAAGCGATCCCTCGGTCTCCGCCAACTGCAGCGACCCGGGCGCGTTCGACGAGCCGTTCTACTTCATGAGCGATGCGCCCGGGCCCTACGACCTGGTCTTGCCAAGCCAGAAACAGGGCCAGGATGTTTTTGCCGGCGAGGCGCTCGCTTGCGACGTCGACTCGACGTGCTGCTCGGTCTTCGACGAAGACTTGTGCGCAGCTTCGCCCGACAGGACCACCCCAGCCAACGACCTCTTGGGCGTCGGCGAGGAGTACAAGATCGCGCTCAGCCCGCTGTCCGAGGTCGAGATCACGACGAATCAGGGCACATACGACTCGGAGCTCACCGGAAGCGTCGGCTACAGTTTCTGCCCCGACGCGAGCGGCTCCGCCCCGTGTCCGTTCTACCTCGGATCGTTCGTGGCGCGGGCGACCTCCACCATTACGGCCTCGATGACTTGCGCAGACGGAACGACGGCGCAGCAGGCGATCTCCGATCTCGTCGTGAAGCTCGGCCAACCCGCGTTCGGCATCGCGAGCGGCCTATCGTCCGTCGACAAGGGTTTCCCGAAGGGGGCACTGATCCTCGAGGCCGAGATGGACGTCGGGACGACGCACATCACCAGACGACGGCCCACGACGGCCGACGTGGTGTTCGAGGCGGTCGGGCCCACCTTTGACGCCGGCAACCTCATCGTCTCCATCGCGGTACCGTGCAACACGAGCACTGCCTCGATCACCGCGAGGCTGACCGTGGACAGCGGCGACGCGCTCGGCGAGCCGCCGGCGGTCACGAACACGACGGCTACGACAGGGACCTGTGGCCTGCGCCGGGCGCTCACGGCGTCGGTTTCGGATCCCGATGCCGATGCCGGGGCGGTTCAGTGGAGGGTGGACGGCGTGTTGCTCGCGCCCGGTACGACCTTTATGATCGTTACGGGTGGCCACACGTTGGAGGCGATCGTGCGAGACAGCCGTGGGGCGACGACGACGGCGCGGAAGGAGATAACATGCCTGTAAGCCACTCGCTCCGCGCTCTCCTCCCCACGTTGCTACTCGTTGGCTGTAGCTCGGAGGTCGAGGGGACCAGCGACTGGATGCTGGGCACATTCTCCAATACTCGCGTGAACGATCAGTCGATTGGCCTGGCATCGCTCGGTCGCTACGAGTTCCGCGAGAATGGCACGCTTGTGCTGCTTGGGATCACCCACTGCGCTGAGAACAGGGAAGAGCTGGTCCAGGAGTACAGGTGGCGGCGCGATGGCGACTCGCAGGTCATCGTTGAAGTCCCCGAGCCAGAGAACACAGTCTTCCAAACGTGGGTCGTCACATTGGGTAAGGACTGTAACACCCTGAAGGTCGACCAAATCCAGGATGGAGAGTCGAGGGGTGGCTTCACCCTGTGGCGAGGCGCAGTCTGTATGCAGGACCTACCCCCTTGCGACGGCGTCGAGTGCCCGAGCTGCGAGACGGTCTGGTGCGACGAGCCGCCCCCCGCGTGCAGCGAGTAGCTCGTCCTCTCTCTCGCCCGGTTTCGGGCGCCAGCCAGCGCACCTTCCGTACGGTCGTGAGCGCTACGTTGACCTGGCGCCCTCCTACGACCCCATCGGCGGCAGCTTCGGCACGGTCATCCACCTGCCTCTCCTCTGCCACTCGTTACGGGTGCCCACACGTTGCAGGCGATCGTGCGAGACGGCCGTGGGGCGACGACGACGGCGCGAAAGGAGATAAACGTGCATGTAAGTAAGTCGTGCCGCGCTCTCCTGGCCGCTCTGGTCGTCGTTGGCTGCAGCTCGGAGGTCGAGGGGACCAGCGATTGGATGCTTGGAACGTTCTCGGATACGAACGTGAACGACAGCACCGCGGGTCTGGCCTCGCTAACTCGCTACGAGTTTCGCGAAGACGGTACCCTCGCCCTAACAGGCGTTACACACTGCGCTGAGAATCGCCTAGGAACTCCACGCGAGTATCGATGGCGGCGCGACGGTGACGAGCAGGTGATCGTCGAAATTCCTGAGTCGGAGAACGCGGTGTTCCAGAGCTGGGTCATAACGCGCGGCGGGGAGTGCAACACGCTCCAGGTGGACCAGATCCAGGACGGCGAGCCGAAGGGCGGGCCCAGGTTGTGGCGAGGCGCAGTCTGTATGCAGGACCTACCCCCTTGCGACGGCGTCGAGTGCCCGAGCTGCGAGACGGTCTGGTGCGACGAGCCGCCCCCCGCGTGCAGCGAGTAGTTCGTCCGCTTCCTCTTTCGCGCCCGGGCTTCGGGCGCCAGCCAGCGCACCTTCCGTACGGTCGTGGGCGCTACGTTGACCTGGCGCCCTCCTGCGGGGAAGCCGAGCGCCTTCTTCGCGTGGCGACGCAGGGCGCGGCGTAACCGTCCGGCGGGGGACGCGACGCTCCCGAGCGCGGGAGCTGCGATCGTC
>CALKVR010000094.1 GCA_938004815.1 uncultured Polyangiaceae bacterium
TGATCTGGGTGTGATTGCCGAAGTGACCGACCGCGTGCTGGTGCTTTATGGCGGTCTCGTCATGGAAACGGCGCCGGTCGGCGATCTCTTCGCGGGCGTCTTCGACATCCCCGGCGACGACTGAGGCTCGACGCGGGGGCGATCAGAGGCAGCGCGAGAGGTTCTCGATCGCGATACGCCGGAGCTTCAAGTACTTGTTCCGGTCGATGTCGGTAGCCGCGATCCTCTGCGCGAGGCCGGCGCCGGCGTCGCCGAGCGTGGCAGCGTACCGGGACGGCCAGTGGTGCGCGAACGCGCGCAGCCAAGCGAGGAGGGCCTCCGGCGGGCACGCTTCGGGTGCGTCATCCGCGACCTGACGCAGCGCCGCGAGCAGCGTCGCGGCATCCGGCAGGCGCTGCGGGGCCGGACGGATGGCGCCGAGCGGGACCCCCGCCGCCCGCAGAACCTCGCGCGCGTCGCTCACTCGCGTAGAGTAACACCGTGGCGGGCGGCGAGCTGGACCGAGCGCGGATCGAGGAGATCGTCACGGCGGTAGCGGATCGCCTGGAGGGTCGATGGCTCCTCGTCGGCGGGGCGTTCGTCGCGCTCTCGTACGAACCGGACCGCCTCACCGAGGACGTCGACCTGGTCGGGATGGAGGGGACCCAGGCCGAGCGCTACGCGCTCTTGGATCTGGCGTTCGAGCTCGGGTTGCCGGTCGAAGCGGTGAACTCGGCGGCGGACTTCTTCGTGCGGCGGATCGACGGCTGGGCCGACGAGGTCGAGGTGCGGCGCGTCGGGGCGCGATCGACCGTCTACAAGCCGACCTCCACCTTGTTCTTGCTCCTCAAGATCGCGCGGCTGAGCGAGCGCGACTTGCGCGACTGCGAGGCGATCGTCGCCCGCGGAGGGCCGTTCGACCGCGACCGCGTGCTCGCCGCCGTCGACGCGCTCCCCTCGGGCGACGACGCCGAGCGTGATCAGCGCCGCGCCCGGCTCGGCGAGCTCGTCGCTAGGCCGGATCGAGCGTGATGCCGATCAGCCCTCGTAGCGCTCCAAGAACAGCGTGCGCACGCGATCGTCGGAGCGGATGAGCTCGAGGGTGTGCTCGGCGTGGCCCTCGCAATAGCCGTTGCCGATGTAGAGATCGACGTCGGCGCCGATGCCCTCGGCGCCGAGCGCGCACGCGGTGAACGAGGTGCTCATGGCAAAGAAGTAGATCTTGCCGCGGTCCTTGGTCGCGCAGATCGCAGCCATCTCGCAGCCGGGGACGTTGACGCACGAGAGCGTCAGATCGGCGCACTCGCCCATCGTAAGCTCGGCCACGCGATCACGAACGGCGACGGCGTCGCGCGCGTCGATCTCTAAGACGGCGTCGCAGACGCCGAGGGCGACGAGATCGGCGGCGTAGGGCGCGTGGCTTTCGAGGCCGATGACCTTGCCCTGGGGGCCGACGCGGCGGCGAGCCTCGACCGCGCAGAGGATGCCGCTCTTGCCCCCGGCCCCGAGGACGAGGACGGTGTCGCCCCGCTTGGCGAGGCGCGCCACCTGGGGGGCCGCTCCGGCGACGTCGAGGGCGGCCAGCGCTAGCCGAGGAGAGATATCGCGCGGCATCTTGGCGAAGGGCGCGGTGGCGAAGAGAAAGGCGGTGCCTTCGACGTCGACCTGGGCGCTCGCGGGGCGGACGGCCTTGACCTTCCGAAGGGAGAGGGGCGTCAGCGAAAGCGAGGCCAGGGTGGCGATGCGGTCGCCCGGGACGACGCCCCGGTCCTGGACCAGGTCGCCGACCCACTTGACCGTCCCGAGGAGCATCCCCCCCGAGCCGGTGACGGGGTTGTGCTGTTTGCCCCGGCGCTCGACGGTCTGGAGGACGAGCTCCCCGACCTTGGTCGGATCCCCCCCGGCGGCTTCCTCCATCTGCCGGAAGCTGGCCGCATCGATGTTCAGGGTCTCGACCTCGACCTCGATCTCGGATTCGAACCGCTTGGCCGGGTCGGCGTCGAGGCGCTGGGCCCGCTGGGGGAGCGCCAGCGGGACGGCGGGATCGGGGTCGGGGACGACGCGGTGGAGGCCCAGGGGATCGCCGGGATCGGCCATGCCCGTGCCGGTACCACAACCCCGTGGCCCGCCCAACTTGACCGGACTCGCACGAAGAAACTACTCTCGTTGCGCCGTGCCCGACCCCCCTCAGCGCGGGGCCGGCGGCTCCCCTTGAACGCCCCGACAATGGATCATCAGCCTCCCAGGGTGCCCCTGAGCCAGCTCGCCCTGCGCTTCATTTCGGGGAAGTACCAGGGCGGCGAATTTCCACTCGGAGAGAACAAGGAGATCATCGTCGGCCGGTCGAGCGACCTCGACATGGTGCTCGTCGAGGACATGGTCTCGCGGCGCCACGCGCGGATCGCGTGCTCCGAGGCCGACATCACGATCGAGGACCTGGGCTCGACCAACGGGACGTTCGTCAACGGCGAGAAGATCAAGCGGTCCCACCTGAAAGAGGGCGATCGCGTCCTCATCGGCACGAGCATCCTCAAGGTCGTCATCCGCGACGACGCGTCGAACGGCGCCGCGCGGCGTCAGACGGCAGAGGTCAACCGCAGCGGCGCCGGCAAGACGATGTCGGGCGCGATCGACGAGATCCCCCTCCCCGACCTGCTCCAGCTGCTCGGCACCTCGAAGAAGAGCGGCATCCTCGTCGTGCAGTCGGACGAGGACATCGGCAAGATCGTGATGCGCAAGGGCACGATCGTGTACGCGTCGATCAACGACCTCGAAGAGGTGCCCCCGCTCAAGAGCATCTACCGCATCCTCACGTGGACGACGGGCACGTTCTCGCTCGAGCCCTACGACGACTCGCCGATCGAGGGCGAGATCGAGGTCAGCGTCCAAGAGGTGCTGATGGAGGGTCTGCGTCAGATCGACGAGCTCAACAACCTGCGCCACCGGTTGCCCGACCTCGACGGCCGCGTCCTGCTCGTCCACCCCCTCCAAGCTCCCCTCCGCACGCTCAGCGCGAGCGAGCTCGACGTGCTCCAGCTGGCCATCAACTTCGGCCACGTCGCGACCATCCTCAACAAGAGCCCCGCGACCGATCTGGATACGGCGCAGATTCTGCTGAAGCTGCTCGCGCAGAACTACGTCCAGATCGAGTAGGTCGGCGCTAGCATGAGCGCATGACGCTCACGCTCTCGACCCGGCCCATCCATGACGTAGCGGCCGATCTCGGTCTGCCCGCTGACAGCGTCCTGCCTTGGGGCCGGAACCGCGCGAAGGTCGAGCTTGGCGCGGGCGCGCTCGCGCAGCGCGGCGCGGGGCGGCTCGTGCTCGTGTCGGCCATCAATCCGACGCCCGCCGGCGAGGGCAAGACGACGACGACCGTGGGCCTCGGCGACGGT
>CALKVR010000095.1 GCA_938004815.1 uncultured Polyangiaceae bacterium
GATTTTGCGCGGCTGCCGAGCTGCTGGCGGGGTCGATTCGCGTGCTCTCCATCTCCCTGAGGCGGCCCGCGCAACGAACGCGCCAAGCAATTCGCGCGTGAACGCGGCGAGGCCCGCGGCTTGCTGGGCTCGGCCCCATGAGATCCGTCGCCATCGTCTACGCCACCCACCACGGGCACACACGCGACGTCGCCTTCCGTGCGGCCGCGTTTTGCGAGAGATACGGCCTCGACGTCCAGCTGACCGACCTGACGAGCGGTCAGGTGCCCGCCCTCGAACGCGCCGACGCCGCCGTGCTCATCTCGCCGATTCACGTCGGCCGCCACGACGCCAAGCTGATCGCGCTCGTCCGCCGCGAGCGGGCGAGGCTCGACGCGATGCCTTCGGCGCTGGTGACCGCGAGCCTGACGCAGGCGACGGTGCAGGATCCGTCCCGCACCGCGTCCGAGCGCGACAAAGCACGCGCGGCGCTCGACGAGGTGTACGAGCGCTTCGTCAAGGACACGGGCTGGCGCCCCGCGCAGGCGTACCGGATCGCAGGCCGTCTCGCTTACCGCAAGTACGGCTTCTTCACCCGCTTCTTGATGAAGCGCATAGCCAAGCAGAGCGGCGGCTCGACCGACACCAGCCGCGACCACGAGTACACCGATTGGCCGGCGTTCGATCGCTTTCTGGGCGAGCTCTTTTCGCCGGAGGCGCTCCGGCCGGCCGCGCAGCCTCAGCCGGTCGCGTGAAGGCGCGCGTGGCGACCACGACGACGCGCGTCGCCCAAATCGGTCGCGCAGAGGCCGATCGGCCCCTGCGCAAAGACGACTACGGCGTCGCCGATGCGAACGCCACGTTCGGCCGCTGAGAAAAGTCCGGGCAGAGCAGGACCTCCTCGTCGGTCAGACCGTCGGGAATGCGCGCGAGGTTGGCCTGTGCGTTCGGCACGATCATCGCGCACCTTCGGACGCAAGGGCGGGACGCGGTCTATCGCGCAGCCGCACGACGAGCTTTCGGATCTCCTCGACCCACAGCACCAAGCTCGCGACCGCGCCGATCGCGAAGACCTCGTACAGGCTGAAGGGGACGGTGTGAAACACACGGGCGAGCGGAGGAAAGAAGACGACCGCGACCTGCAACAGGTTGCCAACGACGAGCCCGCCGATGAGCCAGGGGTTCGTGAGGATGCTGAGGTTCAGCGCCGAGCGCCGCTCGGAGCGACAGTTGAACACGTTGAACCATTGGCAGACGGCCAGGACGGTGAACGTCTCGGTCTGCACCTGCGCAAAGGGCAGCCCGCTCTCGATCCGATACATGAACCAACCGAGCGTGGACGCGGCGATGGCCGGCGTCATGAAGGCCATCCGGGAGAGGAGGACACGAGTCAGGAGCGGCTCCTCTGGCGAGATGGGCGCGAGCCGCATCTCGTCGCCCTCCTTGGGCTCCATGATGAGGTTCACCGTCACCGTCCCCTCGGTGACGAGGTTGATCCAGAGGATCTGCACCGCGGCGAGCGGCGGCGGATAGCCGAGGATGAGCGCGACCATGAGGACGAGCACCTCGGCCATCGAGGTGGAGAAGAGATACAGGACGACCTTCTTGATGTTGCGGTAGACGACGCGCCCCTCTTCGACGGCCGACACGATCGAGGTGAAGTTGTCGTCCCGAAGGACGATCTTGGCCGCCTCCTTGGCCACCTCGGTGCCAGTTACCCCCATCGCGACGCCTACATCGGCTTTGACGAGCGCGGGGGCGTCGTTGACCCCGTCGCCGGTCATCGCCACGATGTCGTGTCGTCTCTGGTAAGCGTCCACGATCCGCAGCTTCTGCGCCGGATGCACGCGGGCGAAGACGGCGATGTCGTCGACGCGCGAGGCCAGCTCGGCATCCGACATCGCTTCGAGCTCGCGACCGTCCACGGCGGCGTCGCCATCGCGCGCGATCCCCAGCGTCGTGGCGATGGCATGGCCGGTCGCCTTGTGGTCGCCAGTCACCATCACCGCCCGGATCCCCGCTTCGCGGCAGCGCTCGACCGCGTCTTTCACTTCCGGTCGCGGCGGGTCGATCTGCCCCACCAGGCCCAGCAACGTCACGCGCCCTTCGAAAGCCGCGAAGCCGGCCCGGCCGTCGATGTCTGCGTCATCGACGACGCCGATCGCCAGCACCCGAAGGGCTTGCACAGCCATACGGTCGACCGCCTCGTGCATCGCCCCACGCGTCGCATCGTCGAGCACCACGTCCTCTCCCTCGCGCCGTACAGCGCGACACATGCCGAGGAGGACTTCGGGGGCACCCTTGAGGATGATCCGGAAGCGACCAGCGACCGCGTGCTGCGTCGCCATCAGCTTCGCGCCGGGGTCGAACGGGATCTCGGCCTGTCGAGGCCAGCGCGCGCGGAGATCGGGCGGGACGATGCCACCTTTGATCGCGAGGGTGATGAGCGCCACCTCGGTGGGATCGCCGACCGGCTTCCAGCGAGGCTCGGATTCACCCGGGCCCTGCACGTGGGCGTCGTTGCACAGCGCGCCGGCTTCGAGGAGCTCGCGCAGGTCGTCGAACCGAGCGAGGTCTACCCCGCGTGCGTGCTCGAGGATCGCGCCGTTCGGCTGGTACCCGGTGCCGGTCACGGTGAGCTCGCGTCCGCCGGGAAGCCAGACGGAGGTCACGGTCATCTCGTTTCGCGTGAGCGTCCCCGTCTTGTCGCTGCAGATGATGGTCGTCGAGCCGAGCGTCTCGACCGCGGCCAGGCGGCGCACCACCACTTGGCGGCGGGCCATGCGCTGCACGCCCACGGCCAAGGCGATCGTCATCGCCACCGGGAGGCCCTCGGGGATCATCCCCACGACCTGGCTGATGGCCACCATGACGATGTCTGCGAACGCCATTCCACGCAGTAGGCCGATGGCGTTGACGAGGACGAAGAGGACGGTGGCCGCGACCATGATGTATCGTCCGAACTGCGCGATGCGCCGCTCGAGCGGCGTCTTGGGTTGCTCCGCTGCGCCCGCGAGCGCGGCGATGTGGCCGATCTCGGTCGTAGCTCCGGTCGCGACGACGACGGCGCGTGCGCGTCCCGCCGTCACGTGGGTGCCCGCGTAGACCATGTTGCGCCGATCCGCGAGCGGCGTGGCGGGCGCCAGCGGCAGGAGATCCTTCGTGACCGGAACCGACTCCCCGGTGAGCGCAGCCTCGGCGATCTGCAACGCCGCGCCGTTGAGGAGACGAGCGTCGGCGGCCACGGCATCACCCGCGTCGAGTACGAGAACATCCCCTGGAACGACCTCATGGGCCTCGATGACGATCTCTTCTCCACCGCGAACCACGCGCGCCTTTTGCGAGGCGAGCTTGCGCAAAGCCTCGAGCGCACGCTCCGCGCGTCCCTCCTGAAACGCGCCGATCAGCGCGTTGAGGAGCACGACCGCGAAGATGACACCGGCGTCGCTCACGTGCGCGAGCGCGAGCGCGACGCCGGAAGCGGCGAGGAGCAGATAGATGAGCGGGCTCTTGAACTGCCCG
>CALKVR010000096.1 GCA_938004815.1 uncultured Polyangiaceae bacterium
CGCGGCATGTCGCGCCGGCGTGGCGGTGGCAGTCACACGACCCCCCCCGGGGGCGTGACGCCGCACGTCTCGGTAGAGCGCTACTTCTTGGGCGCAGGCGGGGCCGAGGTGGTCGCCGGCGGCGGCGGCTTGAGCTCGGCCGTCATCGACGTCATCGCCAAGAGGAGCACGAGCGAGGCCGACCGACGGGCCTCGGGCTTGAAGCCGGTGATCTTGGGCTTCACATCCTTCGGGATCTCTTTGCCGTCGGGGGCTACCAACGTGACGACGCCCTTGTCGTCGATGGCGATCTTGCCGCCGCCCTCGATCTCCAGCTCGTCCTTGTCGTTGAACTTGAGCTTCTTGGGCATGGCCGGCTCCGAGATGACAGAGCCGTCTTTCATGATGGCCATGTTGTCTTTCATCTCGGTGAGCTGCATCACGTTCTTGTCGAACGTGGCGATCTTCTTACCCTTGAGGTAGACGCCCTTGTCCGCCTTGATCTCCATCGTGGTCTTGGCGTCCATCGAGACCTTCATCGGAACGATCGCGACGTCTGCGGCGGGCTCGGGCGGCGGCGCCGGGGCCGGGGGCGGCGCGGCGGTCGGGGTCGCGCCGCTCGCGGCAGCGTCGGATGCGGACGCGCGGGCCGTCGGCGATGTCGGGCGCCGGCTCGGTCTGGGTTTCTTGCGTCGGCATCGCCTCCGCGGTGGTCGGCTCGGGGCTGCTGGAGCACCCGATGGCGGCGGTGGCGAGGAGCACAGCGAGGGTCGTCGTCTTCATACCCGCTCCCCTATTGTGGTCTAACCACCGCGACAATGGGGTTAATTGCCTCGGTAGCTACATGCTGATCGGCAGCTTGTCGGTGCAACCGAACGCTTCGTTGCAGCTGGCGTCGCTCATGCACGTGACGAACTCGGCGAGGTCGGGGTCGTTCAGGGTCGACGCGAGCACCTCGCAACCGATCTGGCAGCCGCCGGCGGTCGACGAGACGCATCCTGTGACACCGGTGACCTCGCCGTAGGCGTTCTTGAGGTTCTCGCAGACCTGGCCCGTCTGGCACTCCTCGTCTGTCGCGCAGACGGGGACGCAGCTCGTACCGGCGCAGACCTTGCCGGCCGGGCACCCGGGCCCCTCGAAGAAGCAGCGCTCGGTCTCCTCGCACGCGCCCGCGTCGTCGGCCACGCCATTGCAATCATCGTCGCGCCCATTGCAGCTCTCACTCGGAGCGCAGAGACCGCACGCGATCGGGAGCGGCAGGCAGTAGCCCTCGCCCTCGGTGTTATCGGCGGGGCAACCCGCGCCGACAGGGGCGGCGCAGGTCAGGATGCCGAGCGAAGGGAGCGCCTGGCAGACCGAGCCGGCGACGCAGTCCGCGGTCGTGCGGCAGATGTCGCAGGGCTGCTTCGTCCCGCAGGACGGGCCGCACTCGTCCGAGAGCGCACGACATGACGCCGCGTCGGCGCAGAGACCGGCGGCGAGCCGAACCGCGCGCGCCGCGTCGATCATCCCGTGCCCGTAGAACGGGCTGACGCCGCCCACATCGTATTGTCCGAAGACGGGATCGATCTTTCGTGCGGTGCTGGTGACGATCGCGCGCGCCTGGGCCGCCGTCAGGGTTGGATTGGCCGAGAAGACGAGCCCGAGGACGCCCGCGACGAGCGGACACGCCGACGAGGTGCCGCCGAAGCTCGGCGTCGTCTGACCGTTGGCGGCCGTGGTCGTGATCCCCGTGAGCCCGCCGTTCGACGGCGCCGAGATATCGAGGTCGGGACCGAACGACGAGTAGTACGATTTCAATCCCAGGTCGTTGACGGCCCCGACGTCGAGGTTCGTCACGTACGAGCCGATGGGATCGAGCACGTCGTTGGAGTTGCCGGCCGCAAAGACGATGACGGTGCCGAGCCCGCCGCGGCCGCTCGTCTCTGCGTAGTCGAACGCGGCCTTGACGACGTTCGGCAAGCCACCGATCGGCAGCTGCGGCTCTTCATAGACCGGGTTGCCCGTGCTCGGGCCCCAGCTGTTCGAGATGACCCACGCGCCGGCGTCGACCATCGCCTCGAACCCGTCGGCGATCTCGACGTCGCTGACCTGGAACGAGATCCCCGTCGTCGGCCCGAGGAGGTGGGGGAGCACCGTGCAATCGGCGCACGCGCCCGAGCCGGCGAACAGGTTGTTGCCCTTGGCGGCCGCGACGCCCGCACACGACGTACCGTGCCCGCCGAACAGGCCGGCCGCCATCTGCGCCTCCCAATCGGCGGGGTAGTTGAGCTCTGGCGCCAGCTTGCCGGCGAAGTCATGGTGATTGAGGTCGACGCCGTCGTCGTTGATCGCGATGACGACGGTCGAGCTGCCTTTCGTCACGTCCCAGGCCTCGTCGACGCGCGCGTCGACGCTGGCGGTCGAGGCCCCCTGACCGATGTTCTTCAGGTGCCACTGATCCTCGTAGAGCGGATCATTCGGCGTGTGCCGCCGTTCGTAGAGGCGCACCATGTCGAGCTCGACGACGGCGCCCGCCTTGGCGGCGCCGACGGCGGCGTCGACGGCGAGCCACGGGTCGGCCACCTCGTAGCGCCACAGGTCGGCCGCGAACCTCACCCTTGTCGCTGGGGCCGCGCCCGCGCGGCGCAGCTCGCGCTCGGCGGCGGCGCGCTCGGCGAGCGTCCTGGCCTTGACGATGACGCGACCGTTGGCGGCGCTGAGGCGGCCCTTCGCATCGGTGAACGTCGGGAGGATGCGCCCCCGGGACGCGAGCGCTGCGCGCGTGGCGGGGGTCTCGCCGCGCCCGAGGGTGACGATCGAGACGCGCCCCGCCTCGACGCTGCGCACGCCCGGGACGGCCCGGAGGTCTGCGCCCGCCGCTGCTTCCACGAAGACGACGTCACGCGCGAACTGGTAACCCCGCGGCGCCTCGTGGCCTGCCGAAAGCTCGGCGACCGTGCTCGAGAAGAAGCAGTCGCAGATCTCCTCGCAGGGCTCGGTCGTGTCGGGGTGCGCGAGCCAGCCGGCGCAGTGCGCAGCGGCCGAACAGTCGGGCTGCGAGGCGCAGCATTTGAACGTCGCCGAGATGTCGTCCCAGATCGGCCCATTCTCTTGGAGACCGCAGCGGTCGAGGCAGCCTTGGTAGTCGATCGGGTGGACGGGCGAGCCTTCGCTGCCGCAAGCGACGATGGCCTGGCATGCCGCTTGGCAATCGGTGTGGCAGTCGGTGGGAAACGTCGCCGGATCCCCTCGGTCTCCGGTGGGGGCGGCGCCGCCTGGGCCGCCCCCGCCGGTCGGACCGACACCAGGGCCGCCGCCGTCATTGCCGGCGCCGGAGCCGCCGCCGCCGTCGAGGGGCGAGAGCGCCTCGTCGTTGCAGCCGACCGAAGCCAAAACCACGAAGACGAGCGCGCGCCTCAAGGACATAGGGCGAGCCTCGCACGGCTTTTTACGCGACCCAAGTGGTCACGGTCGTATCAGTCCACGAACGTCGAGAAGAAGCCCCACATCGCCTGGCTGCCGAAGCTCGGCCAGATGTGACCGTCGGGATGCTGACAGTAATGTACGGGTGTCCCCGCGCCGCAGCCGTCGTACGAGACGCACGGGTCGGGCATGGTGGGCATGCTGGTCGCCTCGCAACCCGCGCGGTCGCGGAAGAAATCGCGAAAGGCTTCGCGCTCCGGGCTCAGCTCCTGGGTGCCGATGGTGATCCACGCCGCTGGGGTGTGGGCGCAGTCGGCCTCGTCGAAGTAAATCACCGAGCCGCCCACCGCGATCGCGCGGATGTCGTCGCGCCGACAGCCGAGGACGCCCGAGAACGAGCCGCCGCCGCTGAAACCCATCGAGAAGATAGCGGAGGTGTCGATGCAGAGCTCGTTCTTGGCCTGCGTCAGCACCTCTTCGAAATAGGCGAGCTCGAGCTCCATCCGCTCGGGCCAGGTGTCGGGCGAGGCACCGTAGTCGCGCCAATTGCCCTCGATGGCCTCTGCGACGATGAGCACCGCCTCGTTCTCGAGCACGGAGCGGATGTTTTGCGGACCGCTCGTCGTGTCCCAGTAGGCCACGCTGCCGCCGTTGCCGTGGAGCGCGAGCACGATCGGCCACGGCTCATCCGGAGAATAGTTGGCGGGGAGGCGCAGGATGTAACGTCGCTGGTAGCCGTCGAGCTCGAACGTGTGCTCGCCGTCTGCCAGGCCGCGACCGCTCTCGCAGCCGGGGCTGGTCGTGCTCTCACCCCCCGCACCGCCAGAGCCACTCGTGCTCGAGGCGGTGCTGGCGCCGGTACCGCTGGATCCGCTGCTCGTCACCCCCGGGCCGCTCGCCGCGCCGCCGCCCGAGGAGGGGCCGTCGCTCGAGGTCGCGGCGCCGTCGTCGCC
>CALKVR010000097.1 GCA_938004815.1 uncultured Polyangiaceae bacterium
CGGAGCATGCGGCCCGTACTCGGCCGCGCGCTCGCGCTCGGACCGCAGATCGAACCGCATGTGGTAGTCGGCGGCGCCGGCGATGCGGGTGCCCAGCAGCATCTCTTCGGTGACGAAGGCGCGGTCGACGTCGACGGCCACCAAGTCCGACGTGTCGACGTAGACCGCCGCCTTGATCTTGCGCGCGCTGGCGTCGAGCTCGACGCCGACGTCGCCTGCCGCGGTCGCCTCACCGATCTCGATGCGCGGCATCCGCAGGATGAAGGCGCGCCCCGGTGGCCCGATGCTGGGCGATTTGTCACGCGGCAGGAACGTGTCGGCGAGGGTGGGGATGCCCTCGTCGTTGGTGCGGAACGTGACCCGCGCGCGCTCGATGCGCGTTCGCGAGATCGTGAGCCGAATCGGGCCGTCTTCCCAGAAGATGCTGCGGAGGAGGCGCATGGTCGAGACGCGCGCATCGACCTCTTCGGCGTAGATGACCTCTTGGCCGGTGGGGTCGTAGATCCAGACTTCCTTGAAGCGCGCGTGGTCCGAGCTCAGCGCCTCGATCTCGCCGACCTCGATGCGGCCGTCGAGCACGGTTGGGAGCAACGCGTTGGTCGCTCGGCGCGTTACGCGGCGGGCCACGTCGGTCGAGAGGTGGAGGAGGAGGCCGGCGACCGTGCTGGCCAAGAAGACGGTCCCGAGGCCGAGCAGAGCCCCGGTGCGGGCGGCGACCCTGCGGGCCCGCCGCGGCTTGAACACCACGCTCAGCCGCTGCGGAAGCGCGGAGAGACGCTCGGGCAGCAGAGAGGGCCGGTCTTCCAAGACCCCGTAGCCTACACCGCGGGCCCCCGCGGTCGAGGTGCTCGCCTCAGCCGGCCGCTTCTAGATCTCGAAAAAGCGGCACCAGCTCGGGCTTGGCCCGGAGGGGCGCGCAGAAGCGGGTGGCGATGATGAGGAGCTCGGCCTCGAGCTGCTCGGCCCGCCGACCCATTTCGCTCATTTGCTGGCGCGAATCCTCACGCCGCTCCTCGACGTCGCGATCGTGCGCCTCGAGACCGGCGCGAAGCTCCTTGATCTGGAAGTCCAGGTCGACGAGCTGGGCGTCGATATCCTGCGCGGCGCGCTCGGCCGCCTTGTCCTTTTGCCGAAGCTGGTACCAGTCCTCGACGATCTGGGCGAGCTCTCGGTACGCCTTGGCGAGCTCCATGTAGGGCTCCATGAAGGCGGAGCGCCCCTCCCAGAACACCGCTTGCCTGTGCGCTACCTTGAGCTTCTCGGCGAACCCGGCCGCCGCGTCGGGCTTGCCCTCGGCGCCACCTGCGCCCTCGGAAGACTGCGCGGCCGACTGGCGAAGCGAGCGCGCCTCTTCGCGGAGCTTGGAGGCGTCGGCGCTCAACGTATCCATCGCTTGGCCGAACCGCACGCGGCCGTCGCGGCCCTCGGATTCGATGACCTCGAGCTTCTGCTGCTCGCCGAACGCGCGCGCCCGCAGCTCTCCGACCTCGGTCACCTTGGTGCGCAGCTCGCTCAGCATGCGGGAGAGATCTTGGGGCGCGCCCGTCGCGAACCCGCGCCTCAGCATGTCGTCGAAGAGGCTCGCGCGGCGCTCCCAGATTTGCGCTTCGGCGGGCCGCAGCTGCTGGCTCTGCGGCGCGGGCTCGGGCTCTTGCTCGGTGGGCACCGCGACGCCCATCTCGTCGGCGACCTTGAGGAGCTTGACGAGGACGCTCTGCGCGTCGACCGGCCGATCGGACGGCGACTTCGCCATCATGGTGAAAATGAGCTCGTCGAGGCTCTCTGGTACCTCGGGTGCGCGCGAACGGACGCGCGGCGCGGGCTCGCTCAGGTGCTTGACGAGCATCGTGGGCGCGTTGGGCGCTTCGAACGGCAGATCACCGCAGAGCATCTCGAAGAGGATGACGCCGAGCGAATAGATGTCGGCCGCGGGGCCAGCGTCGGTGCTCGTGCCCTGCTCGGGCGCCATGTACTCGGGCGTCCCGAAGATCTCGCCGACGCTCGTGAGCCGCGAGTCCTGCGTGCTGCGCGCGATGCCGAAGTCGAGCAGCTTGATGCGGTCCCCCGGCATCACGAAGACGTTCTCGGGCTTGAGGTCGCGGTGGATGACCTCGAAATCGTGTGCGCGTGCGAGGGCGCGGACCATCTGCGCGGCGAGGCGGAGGACCCGCGCGACGGGGAGCTTTCCGTTCGAGAGAGAGTGGGCGAGGCTCTGGCCCTGGAGCAGCTCCATCACGAGGAACGCCGTGCCCTCGTCGGTCTCGCCCTGGTCGTAGACCTCGATGATGTTGGGGTGGGCGAGCCGCTGCGCGTGACGAGCCTCGCGGCGGAATCGCTCGCGGACGTTGGCGTCGCGCGTGACCTCACCGTGCAGGATTTTCACCGCGCAGGGGCGCTCGACGAGCTTGTGACGCGCACCGTAGACGGTGGCCATGCCGCCCTCGCCGAGCACTTGTTCGAGCACGTAGCGCCCGGCGACGGTCGTGCCCAGGCGAGGATCAGGCAGCGCCTCGAGCGAGCAGCCGTCGACGAAGCAGAAGCTGCTCTCGTGGGGGTAGCGCTGCTTGCACTGCGGGCAGACCTTCAACTCGCGGATCCCTCGCGCCCGGGGTGGAACGGGCGCCGCCGCACAATCTACGGGCCGGGCGAGGGGCGGGGCAACGGCACTTCTCGCGCGCGTGCCCGGTGACGACCGAACGGCGAGGACACCGTCACGCGGCCCTCGCGCCGCGTTTCACAGGCCCTCGGCGCAGCAGAGCGTGTGGGCGCTGCCTTCGAGGCTGCCCTGTTCGGCTCGAGGGTTGGGCGTGCAGACCCCGGGGCTCGCGACGGTTGCAGTCAGGGTGATCCCCGTGCTCGCCACCGGCCCCGCAAAACCTGCGCACGCCTGCCCGAGCGAGAGCGTGCCCACCGCGGCGCCCGCGCAGCTCCCGTCCTCCACCGTCACGGTGCCGGTGCACGCGCCGCCCTCGGGTGGCTCGCACGAGCAGGTGCCGCTGCAAGTGCGGTTGTCGACGGGGGTATCGTCGAAGACGAGCACCTTGGTCGCGTACACCGCATCGTCGCACGCCTCGTCGCCAGCGCGTTCGAAGCACACGCTCGGCGCGCCGTCGGTGTCGGGCGCGGGGGGGCGCGCGCAGACGAAGCCGGGCTCGCAACCCCCGCCGCGCCCGGCGCTGCAGGTTCGCGCGGGCGCGAACGTGGGCGGCACGGCCGCGATGGGAGACCCCGCGCAAGCCCCGCCGCTGGGCGCCGCGAACGCGGACACACTCTGCCCGCCCGCGGCTGCGACGCACCCGGGGCCGATCGCGACCGACGTTCCGCCGCCGCTGCAGCTCGGGCCGGCGTGGATGCTTGCGGCTCCGGTGCAGGCTTGCCCAGTCGCATCGCCGCAAGTGCAGCCGCACGGGCTCGGCGCGTCGACGACGCGAACGCCTTCGAGCCCGGCATCCGGGAACGCGGGGCCGCACCCCGGCGCGTCGGCGGGAGCCAGGACGTGGAGAGCACCCGTGAACGCTGCGTCGACGGGCAGCGGAATGCAGTAGTAGCCGCCACAGTCTTCGTCGCCACAATCGATCTTGCCGTCGCCGTCGTCGTCGAGACCGTTGGAGCACGCCTCGATCGGCGCTTCGCCGCCCGAGCCCGTCGCCGTCGCGGCGACGCTCGCTCCGCCGGGCGGGTCGCGGTCGTCGCCTCCGGCGCCGCTGCCCGCAGATGCGCCGGGCTCGTACGGGCCGAGCTCGTCGAAGCAGCCCATCGTCGCCAGCGAGAGCGCCCCGATCAGAAGGTGCCCGCGACCCATAACCCTACCTCGTTGTTCGATACGCGCGGCAGCGCCGCGACGCTCTCCGTCGGCGAGACCGCGTCGGCGATGAGCAGCGCGACGCCGGTGCCCAGCGCGGCCCCGCCGACCCCGAGCGCGGCGAAGCCCGAAATCTCGTACGCCCGGCCCTCGCTGGCGAGGTCGTCGGCGACCTCGGCAGAGCCGAGCGGGCAGGCAGGCGGCGCTGCGTCCGGCCCGCATTCGGCGCGGATCGCCGAAGCGCGGTCGGCCGCTACCGAGACCAGCGCGGCGCCGGTAGCGAGGAGCGCGCTGCCGCCCAGGCCCGCCACCCAGCCCGCCGTCGCGAGCGGCGTCGCCCGCGACCTCGCTGGAGCGGGGGCAGGGGGCGCAGGGCCTGGCGCGTCGGCGCGAGCGAGATCGAACACGATGACGTCTCGCGCGCCCGCGGCGAGCACGACGTCGCGGCGCGCCGGGCGAAAGCCGGGCGCATCGACCGCGATGGCGTGCTTTCCCGGCTCGACGCTCCGCTTGCGCTCCGGGTCGTCGGTCGCGGCGTTGAGCTCGAGCACGCGTCGGTACTCACGCGCGGCCTGGCGGCGGCTGCCCTCTCTCACGCTGCAAGACGCGACGTTGAGGAGCGTCCCGACCGAGGCTTCTGCCGCGAGGCTCTCACGGAACTTGGGACAGGCTTCTTGCCAGCGCCCCTGATCGAGGAGCGTGATCGCCTCCTGGAAGAGGGTGTCGGCGCGGAGCGGATCGCCCACGCGGATCCGAGACGGATCCGCGGGCTCCGGCGCCGCTGCCTCGGGCGGCGGATCCTGCGCCCGAGATGCGGACGGCCACGCCAAGAGGCCCGCCGACATCCACGCGATCAGAGCCCGACCGAAAGCCATGAGCCACCTCCTCGCTCGTCGACCCAGGAGCGCCAAGAACGCACGAAGAGGAATCATATGTCATGCGTCATGCAAACGTCGCCCAATCATATGACGCTCATCCTATTTGTCGGCCGTCGCCCCTCGGCTATGATGAGGCCACTGTGGACGTCGTGCCTGCTGCGCCGACCCCGGGGCTGTCGCTCGGCGACGGCGCGCTCTTCGCCGGCCGTTACGTGATCGTGCGTCGGCTCGGGTCGGGGGGCATGGGCGCGGTCTACGAG
>CALKVR010000098.1 GCA_938004815.1 uncultured Polyangiaceae bacterium
CGCCGGCTTCTTCCAGAGGGCGCCCGCGACGATGGCGGCGGCCGAAGCGAGCAGGAGCGCCGCGCCGATCAGGGTCGCGTAGAAGCTCGCCTGCTTCGCCGCCGACGCCTCGTCGACGATGTAGGCCTCGCCGTCCATGCCGGCGTCGCACGCGACGGTCGTCTCACCGGGAACGGCGGTGAACGATCCGATGGTCTGGGTGTTGGCGGCCTCTTCGGAGACGACCTGCACGCTGCCGTCGATCGCGATGGTTCGGCCGTTGGCGAGGGTGACGGTGCACTCGAAATTCGCCGAGCTGCCGATGCTCTTCTCCGTCTTGCCCACCCGTCCGCGCTTGCGGACGGCGTAGAGATCGTAGTTGCCGGCGCGGGCGTCGAACTTGATCACGTCGGGCGTTCGCGCCTCTGCAACCGGGTCGATGGTCGACGCGACCGAGGTGGTGATCGATATGATGAAGGCGATCACGAGCACCGCGAGCGACAGAACCGCGCCCACGATCCCCCCGATCAAGAGGCCCCACCGGCGCTGCGGTTTGGGCGGAGGGGGCGGGTAAGCGGGGGACGGCTGGAAATAGGCCATGAGCGGTCGGGCGGCAGCGCGCCGCCGGCTTGGGAATCGTCAATCGCCTGTCGCCTGTTGCGTATTTCTCAGGACGGTCTCCATCGCCTCACGCACGTCGTGCATGAGCTCTTTGCGACGCTCGCGGCCGTAGGCCGGCGCGTCCACGGGCGGCAAGATGGTGACGTGAACCGTCCCGCCCTGGTTCACGACGAAGCTGTCATGCGCCATGATCGCCTCGGTACCCTCGACCACCATCGGCAAGATGCGCACGCCTGCGTCGAGCGCGAGGTGAAAGCCCCCCGACTTGAACTTGCCGAGCGAGCCGTCTTTGCTGCGCGTGCCCTCGGGCGCGATCCACACCCGCGTCCCCTCGGCCAAGAGCTTCTTGCTGGCGTTGAGGCTCTCGACCGCGCTCGAACGGTCGCCGCGATCGACGCGGATGAAGCCGTTTTGCCGCATGGCGCGGCCGAAGAGCGGGACACGAAAGAGCTCCTTTTTGGCGACCATGCGGATGCGCCCCGGGATCGACGCGTACGCAGCGGGGATGTCGTAGTAGCTGCGGTGGTTCGACATCACGACCAGCGCCTCGTCCTGAGGGATGTTCTCGACCCCGCGCACGTGGAGCGTGATGCGCCCCTCGCGGAGCACCGCCCGAGCCCACCAGCGGAGGCGCTCGTCGACGACCTCGGGCGGCACCTCTTTCACGAGCGCCTCGGCGACGGTCGCCACGGTGATCCTGGCCGTGAGACCCGCCGCGCGCAGCGTGTCGAGGAGCGTCATGACCGGCGAACGACCCGTTACAGCTGGTTGATGAAGAGGAAGTACGGGCCCTCTTGGCCCATCGTGCCGTCGACCCACAAGAAGAACGTCTCGTTCGCCTGGAGGTTGAGGGTGAGGTCCGAGTCGTTCGACATGTTGGGGCTGTCGCAGCCGATCTCGGAGAGGCCGCTCGAGCAATCGGTGCGGGCGTTGAGCACCGAGTTGTGATTGGGCGCGGTGAGATCGAAGAGGTAGCCGTCGGTCGCGTCGACCGTGATCTGGTAGACGACGTCGGGGCCCTGCCCGAAGAGCGCGTTGCAGGAGACGTCGTTCGCGGTCCCGGTGGTGTTGCCGCGGGCGCGGATGTCGGCGTCGCCCTCGATCACGATCGGGACGGGGTCGGTGCAGTCCTCACCCGTCGAGAGGTCGAGCGAGAGGTCGAATGTGCCCGACGCGCCATTCCAGCCGTCGACCACCAGGTACACCGGCACGCCCGCTTCGACGCGGATCGAGAGCACCTCGCCCCCGTCGTTGCCTGGCGTGTTGAAGTTGTCGTTACACTGCAGCTGCGACGCTTGATCGGTGCAGGTGCTCCGGAAGTACATCATCGAGTCGAAGTCGGCCGTCGCCGACGGGATGTACGCGGTGAGGAAACCCGCCGAGAGCGGCGTTACCTCGTAGACGAGGTCGGGGCCGCTGCCCATGCTGCAGCCGTTCATCTGGGCGGGCTGGAACCCGTCGGTGCCGCCGTTGGTCGAGCCGGTGATGATG
>CALKVR010000099.1 GCA_938004815.1 uncultured Polyangiaceae bacterium
CTGGTAGTTCTTGGCCGCGTTGATGCCGCCCTGCGCGGCGATCGAGTGGGCGCGACGGGGGCTGTCCTGGTAGCAGAAGACCGCCACGTTGTAGCCCTGTTCACCGAGGGTGGCGGCGGCGGCGGCGCCGGCCAGGCCGGTGCCGACGATGATGACTTTGTACTTTCGGCGGTTGGCCGGGTTCACCAGCTTCATCTCGAACCGGTGGCGAGACCAGCGCGACTCGATGGGCCCGCTCGGGCACCGCGACACGAGACGGCGCGCGTCACCCTCGCCGCGAAACGATGCCGACGCCGGGGGGATGGTCGGAGAAACGGATGCGATGGCCATGCGTGGAGCCTGAGAGAGGAGCGGCAGCGGACGATGCCGGCGAACACCGAGAGCGCGATCAGGATGTTGCCCGCCGCGACCCCGATACCGATGCCCTGCGGGAGAATCTGCTTCATGCGGTCGTACCGCGGGTGGCTGAAGCCAAGGGTCTGGATGAGGCTCCAGGACCCATGAAACAGGTGCAGCCCGAGGAAGACCTGCGCGACCAGGTAGATGGCCACGACCCACCACACCGAGAAGCTCGACACGACGTTGGCGTACACGTCCGTGTGGCTGTGCTTGTAGATGCCGAGGCCCGTGCCCGGCGCGGTGAAGTGCGCGATGTGAAAGAGGATGAACGCGAGGAGCGCGAAGCCGCCGTACTTCATCGACAGCGCGGCCTGCGACGTGCGGTTGTACCGGCGCAGCTTGTAGTCGACCGACCGCGCCGCCGACGTCGAACCGAGCAGCGAGACCGCCGCCCAGACGTGCAGCGCCGCGCTCACCAGCAGCACCGAGCGCGCGCCCCAGAGGAGGAGCGGCGTCGCCTTCAGCGTGGCTGCGTAGCCGTTGAACGCCACCGGCCCGAGAAAGATTTGCAGGTTGCCGGCCATGTGGACGATCACGAACCCGTAGAGCACGAGCCCGGTCAAGGCCATGACCGCCTTTTTGCCGATGGTGCTGTCGAGCAGGCTGAGCGTCTTGACCGTCGCCATGGGTCCGAAGGCAAGCTAGGTGCTATGCGGACCAGTTTCAACCACGCGAAAAAGCAACGTCACCGTCGCTTGGCGATGTCGTCGGGGACCGAGAGCACCATCGTCCCCCCGCCGGCCTCGGAGTCGGGCACGGGCTCCATCTCGAGCGTGCCGTGACGCCCGTCGGGCGTGACCGCGGGCGGCCGAAACGCGGCGGGGGCAACGGGCGGAGGCGGCATCGGCGGCGGCGGCGCGGGGAGCGGGACCGTCGGCGGCCGGGTCCGGGCCGGCGTTCGTTGCGGTGACACGAGCCCCGCAGGCGACGGCGACGGTGGGTGCGGGATGGGCGCGGGCGGCGCGGGCGGAGGCGGCGCGCCCGCAGGCGAGCGGCGCGCCATGAGCTCGGCCGCAGCCTCGGGCGTGATCGCCATCGTCGAGCCGACAGAATCGTCATCATCGATGTCGTCTGCGCCGGCGGGGCGCACTACGACCGGCGGTGGAAAGCCGGGCGACGCGACCGGGTAGGGCGGCCCCGCCGGAGCGGGCGCGGTCTTGGGCACCTGCACCGGCGGCGGTGGCACGGGCACGGTGGCCGGCGCCGGCGGTGGCGGCGCCGGCGGTGGAGGCGCGGGCGGTGGCGGCGGGCGATTCGGGTCCCATGGCGTCGCCTTGGCGCCTGCCAGCATTTTCATCGCGGCCTCGGGATCGATCGCCATCGTCGAGCCCGCCGAGCTCTCGGGATCGTCGATGTCGTAGAGCGGCGGGTCGTCGTTGATCTTGGGGACGTTGAAGAGCTGCCGGCCCACCGGCATCGTGCCCGAGTCTTTGGGGAACGGCCGCTCCGTCTCCGACGCGCGCGCCGGAGCTGCCTGCGGAGCGCCGCCCGGCAGCATGGGGCCGAGGCCCTTGGTGGTCATACGAACGGTCGCCGGAGACGCCGACTCGGCCCGCCGCGGCGTGGCGCCGAACGGGCTCTCCAGCCCCGTCATCTCGAGCCCGGCCGTGACCCGCGACGCTGCCGCGACACTCTCGTCGGGGAACGCCATCGTGCCGCGCCAGACCAGATGGATGGTGCGATCGTATCCGTTGAGGATGGCCGTATCGAGCCGCATCGCGATGGGTGCGCCGTCGCGTGGCGCCTTCGGCCCGTGGTAGCGCGCGACCGCGCGCGGGCTCGGGAGCTGGGTGCAGACCCGAGGCCGACCCTCGATCAAGTTCTCCAACAGAAACGCTTCGTCTCCCTGGAGGCGGCTCACCTGCTGCTCGACCGGAGCCGACAGAAACAGCCCCCATGAGAGCTCCGCCGGCATCTCGGGGCGCGTGCCCTCGGTGCGGCGCGGATCGCCTCGACCGAGGAAGCGCGCGCGCGCCCCCCAGCTGCGCGAGATGGGCCCGAAGCTGGCGGGCGCGCTCTCGTCGCTGGGGTCGACGATGTTGGCGGCGCGACCCGAACCACGCTGAACACCGATGGGGTTCTGCATCGGATCCGCCCACGCGCGGTCCCACACGATCGGCATCGACCGGAACACCGACGGGGCCGCCGTCGCGGCGGCTCGGTCGCCGGAGACGACGAGGGTGCGGTCGAAGAGCGGCGACGACCCCGAGACGGCCAGACGTGTCGCGATCTGCGCGGCGGGCGATGGCGGGCACGCGCTCCCGACGAAGGTCACCTCTGCGCGCGGCTTGTACGGCGCGATATCGCTGTCACACACGAGCGACCGTGTCTGCGGCTGGAGGCGCTCCTCGGTTACGAGGTCCGCCGGCGCCACGAGCTTGGCCATGCCCTCCTCGATGGAGAATGACGCCTTCACCACGACGGTGAGGGTGGACCGACCGGCGTGCCGCCAGAGCACGGTGCCCGCGGCCGCCGCGCCCAAAGCCTGGACTTCGATGGGCCACGAGGGGCGCACGGGACCGTGAAGGCTACCACGCTCCGGATGCCCTTGCGGACGATCGCCTGCCTGTGGTGAGGTCGACTCGTGAGCGCGCGACTTTTGGCCCTCGCAGGTGTCTTCTGCGCAGGTTGCAGCAGCGAGGCCCCCGGTCCGCCGCAAGGGCCGCTCGACCTCGACACGCGTTCCGCCCGCGCCGTCCCCAGCGCCTCCGCACCCCCGCCCGATGAGGCGGCCCGGCCCTGGAAGGGTGAGCCGTTCGGCGAAGCGCCGCCCCCAGGCGTGCAGCCGCTCGAGGCGGCCGAGGCCACCGAGCTCGACGCGAAGTGCAAGCCGCTCGAGGCAGCCGTGTTCGGCAAGCGGCCACGCCGGGGCTCGTCGTCGGATGCCGCGAGCATCGGCGTCGCCGAAGCGGTGCTCGAGGTGCTCGAGAGCCCGCCGCCGCTCTCGGGCATCGACGTCGCGCGCTGCACCGAGCTCCTGAAGCGAGACGTCGTCGACTTCATCGCCCGCTCGCGCGAGGCTCGCGGCGCGCAAGCGATACGCACCATCCTCGTGGGCCTCGCCGACCGCTCGGCGCGCGGCGAGCCGGCTTGCTCGGCCGCCGCCCCCGTCCCCGCCGACGTCACGCTCGTCGCCGTCGACCCCTACGAGAGCCAGCCCGCCGACTACGCAGT
>CALKVR010000100.1 GCA_938004815.1 uncultured Polyangiaceae bacterium
CAGCTTCATGGCCGGGGGCGGTGGCCAAGCCTCGAACAGCAGCACCACCGCGGCCTCGACGGCGTCCACCGGAATGGGGGGCGCGGGCGGATGCGAACAGAACTGTGCGATCCAGGTCTCGGATGAGTGCGCCTCGGCTCGTGTCTTCGATCTGCCCGCGGGCGTGGTCGTCACGGTCGACGGCATCACCGATGGCGCCGTCGATGACGTCAAGGTGACGGGCATCGCCGGTCTCGCGTGCCCGTCCGACGGCCCCGACCAATGGGTGGCAGTTCGCGTAGCCGAGGCGGGAGCCATCCGGGCCACGCTGACGCCTCTCGACGATCCCGACTGGGGAGCGAACCTCGAGAAGGCGGTGCTCCACGTGCGAACGGGTTGCGACGCGGCGGCGCCGATCGAGGCCCTCCAGTGCCTCGATACCAACGGCACGCCGCAAGGCGTCGCGGTCGCCGAGGTGTTCGCGCGCCCCGGCGACGTGCTCTACGTGGGGGTCGACGGGCGGGGCAACGGCGACCAGGGCCCGTACTCGCTCGAGCTCCAGCACTGGGAATGCGGCGACGGCGTCGTCGACCCGCTCGAGCAGTGCGACTCGGGGCCGGCGCCGGGGGTGGACTGCGCCGGTTGCCTCTCGACCGCGACCCTCGATAGCTGCGGCGCCGACGACGCGGACACGACGAGCACGTGGGCTGCGACCGCCAGCCGCTGCTACGTCTGGGAGCGGGGCGAGGGCAACCAGAACTTTTTCGAAGCGCGCGGGCGGTGCGTCGCTCGCGGTGGCGATCTGGTCAGCTTCGAGACCGCCGCCGAACAGGCGGCCTTCGACGCGCTCCACTTCGTCGATGACGCGTGGGTCGGTCTCGAGGATTTCGAGCAAGACCTCACCTATGACTGGCTCGGCGGGCCCGTATTCGCCGGCGTGTGGGCGCCATCGCAGCCCGACAACACCGAGAACAAGCCCCGCTGCGGATACCTCGCATGGGATGGCGCTCTCGCCAACCACGCCCTCGACACCGCGTGCGACGACGACTTCACCGAGTACGTGTGCGAGCTGCGTGGCGACAACCCCTGAGCTTCTACGGATTCGACCGCCGGCGTCGTGCCCCGCATGGCCTCGACGCCGGCGCCCTCACCACCCCTCGCCTCAGTGCTTCGGGCCCTTCTTGGCCAGCTCTTCGGCCTTGCGGAGCTCTTCGCCCTCGGGGCCGTCGAGATCGTTGGCGGCCTCCTCGGCCAGCTCTTCGACGTCCTTGGTCTCGAGTGTCTCTTTTACGCCCGCGTTGTAGCGCTTCGCCGCGGTGCGGTTGCCCTCACCGAGCTCCTCGCCCGTGTCGGGCAGCACCGAGCTTGCGTTGCGCTTTGCCTTTTCGGGCGCGCCCTGAGGGCTGTTCGTGAGCGGGCGATCTTTCATGGGTTGCATGTGCATTCACCTCTGAAGACACACCACGCACGTGCCGTGCCCGCGGCGAGGGCGCGGCGGGCTCGGGGCTCTTCGCCGTCGCGACCGCGTTCAAGCCGGCGAGCATGACCTCGCAGATCGTCTCCACGCGCAGGGCGATGTCCTCGAAGGGTATCTGCATCCCCTCGTGGCCGCGGATCTCGATCGAGACGACCCCGTGCATCGCTGCCCAGAGGCTCTGCGCGACGAGGTGAGACCGCCCGGCGAACGCGGGGAAGTACCCCTGCCGAATGGCGTCGGCGACGGCGCGTTCGAGCGCCGAGTACGCGTCCTCTTCGGGCTTGTCGTGCTCGGGCAGGCCCTCTTTCAAGTTGGGCACCGCGTCCATCACGAACAGGGTCTTGTACTGCTCGGGGTGCTCGAGCGCGAACCGCGCGTAGAGCTTGGCGAGCGCGCGGAGGCGGGCAGGCGGGTCGGCCGCCGCCTGCTCGCTCTGGAAGTGGCGGGTGAACGCCACGTAGTCGGTCTGGCAAATCGCGCGGACGAGAGCGTCCTTGTCGGCGAAGTGCGCGTAGAGGGCGCCCGGCGTGTACTCGATCTCGTCGGCGAGGCGGCGCATCGTCAGCGCGGCGAGCCCCTCGTTCACCAGGATCTCGCGGCCCTTGTCGATGATCTTCTTCTGGAGCGCGACCCGCTCGCGCTCGCGCCGTTCGGCGGTGCCCACGTCTTTACCTACCTCGACACCCAACGGCGTCGCCGACAAAGACATTGACATGTCATTGAACAGTGTTCAATCATCGAACATGGGTTTCCGGGCACCGCTGTCTCTGGCCGCCGCCGTCCTCCCCATCCTCCTCCTCGGCGCCGGCTGCGATCGCGCCGTGCCCGACGCGTCGGCGCACACGGCCGCGCCGGTCGTTCGGCCCGTCCGCGTCATGCCCGTCGAGCGGGGGCCGGTCGAGCGGCCGATACGCGCGTCGGGCCTCGTGGCGGCGCGGTACAACGCCGACCTCTCGTTCAAGGTCGGCGGCGTCGTGAGCGCGGTGCTGGTCGAGGACGGCGCCCGCGTGAAAAAGGGGCAAGTCCTCGCGCGGGTCGACCCGACCGAGCTGTCGGCCGGGGCCGAGCAGGCGCGCCGCAGCCTCGACAAGGCGAAGCGGGATCTGGAGCGGGCCAAAGCGCTCTTCGCCGAGCGCACGCTCGCTCGCGCCGACCTCGAGGGGGCCGAGACCGCCGCCGCGATCGCGACGTCGGCGCACACCGCCGCTGCGTTCAACGAGCGTCACACGGTGCTGGTCGCGCCCACCGACGGCATCGTCGAGCGCCGCCTCGTCGAGCCGGGTGAGGTCGCGGCGCCGGGCCGGCCCGTGGTCCGCTTTCTCGGCACCCAGCGCGGCTGGGTGATCGCCGCGGCGGTGTCCGACCGCGACGCGCTGCGCGTTGTGCCGGGTACGCCCGCACGCGTCGTCCTCGACGCAACTCCCGACACCCCCATCGACGGCATGGTCACCGACGTCGCCCGCCTCTCGAACCCGCGCACGGGCACGTTCGACGTCGAGGTCACGTTGCCCGCCACGCTGCCCTTCGAGCCCAAGGCGGGGCTCGTCGCCAAGCTCACGCTGCCGCGAACGGAGCGACCGCCGGCCACGGTACCGCTCGCCGCGCTCGTCGACGGCGACGGCGACCGAGCGTTCGTGTTCGTCGTCGAGGGTGACCGCGCCAAGCGGGTGCCGGTGCGGGTCGCGTTCCTGGCCGGCGACCGCGCGGCGTTGCGCGACGACGTCGCCGGCGTGACGGCGGTGGTCGTAGAGGGGCAGACCGATATCGTCGACGGCGCGGCGGTGCGCGTGACCGAGCCGCCGACGTGGTCGTCGCCGGCGCCGTCACCGAGGCCATGACATGGGCCTCGTCGACTTCGCGGTCAAGCGGTGGCAGCTCACGCTCGTCGCGCTCATCGGGTTGATCGCGCTCGGCGCGCAATCACTTCAGGCGTTCCCGACGTTCGCGGTCGTCTCGGTGCTGCCCGGGGCCAGCCCCTCCGACGTCGAGCGCCTGGTCGTCGACCCGCTCGAGGCGCGGCTCGACCGCCTCGACGACATCAAGACGATCAAGACCCAGATCGACGAGGGCCTGGCCGTCATCCAGGTCGAGTTCGTCGCCAGCGCCGATCCCGACGAGAAGTACGACGAGGTTTTGCGCGAGGCGACCGCGGCCAAGAGCGAGCTGCCGAGCGAGCTCGCGGCCCTCGAGGTTCGGCGGTTCAACGCCGCCAACGTCAACATTCTCCAGCTCGCGCTCGTGAGCGAGACGGCGCCGTACCGCGAGATCGAGGACCGAGCGCGCGATCTCGAGCGCCGCCTCGAGGGCGTGCCCGGTGTCGGCGACGTCGTCATCACGGGCCTTCCCGAGCAAGAGGTCGCGGTCGCGCTCGACCTCGAGCGTATGGTCGCGCTCGGTGTCTCGCCGGTCGAGGTCGCGAACGCGATCGGGCTCGACGCGGCCAACGTGCCGGCTGGCACCGTCGACGCGGGGGCGCGCCGCCTGGGTGTGAAGACGAGCGGTGACTACGAGACCGTAGACGAGATCGCCGACACGCCCGTGCGCGCGACCGGTGATGGTGACGTCTTGCGTGTGCGCGACGTCGCCGACGTCCGGCTTCGCGACGCCGAAGCGACCCAGTTCGCGCGCTACGACGGTAAGCGCGCCGTCTTCGTCGCGGCGCCGCAAAAAGAGGGGCAGAACGTCTTCACCGTGCGCGAGCGCCTGGGCGTCGAGCTCGACGCCTGGGAGAAGGGGCTGCCCCCCGCGGTGACGCTGGAGCGCGGGTTCGATCAGTCCAAGAACGTCGCCCATCGTCTGGGTGGGTTCGTGCGCGACTTCGGTTTGGCGATCGTGCTCGTGCTGGTCACGCTGCTACCGCTCGGCCTGCGTGCGTCGCTGGTGGTGATGGTGTCGATACCGCTCTCGCTCGCGGTGGGCGTGTCGCTGCTGCACGCGCTCGGGTTCAGCATCAACCAGCTCAGCATCGTCGGCTTCGTGATCGCCCTCGGCCTCCTCGTCGATGACTCGGTCGTCGTGGTCGAGAACACGGCCCGCTGGATACGCGAGGGCACGCCGCCGAGAGAGGCCGCCATCCTCGCGACCAAGCAGATCACGCTCAGTGTGCTCGGCTGCACTGCGACGCTCATCCTCGCCTTCGTCCCGCTCCTGTTCTTGCCGGGGACGGCGGGCATGTTCATTCGCAGCATGCCCGTGGCGGTGGTCGTCACGATCGCGGCGTCGCTCGTCGTCTCGCTCACGGTGGTTCCGTTTCTGGCGAGCCGGCTGCTCCGGCCCGAGGCCGGGCACGGCAACGTCGTGTTCCGCGCGATGAGCTGGGTCATCGGCTTCAGCTTTCGCCCCGTCCTGGCGCGCGCGCTCGCCTGGCCGAAGACGACCGTCGTCCTCGGCGTCGCGCTCTTCGCAGGCAGCCTCGCGCTCGTGCCCGAGATCGGCTTCAGCCTGTTTCCCAAGGCCAACATCCCTCAGTTCATGGTGACGGTCCGAGCGCCCGAGGGCGCGAGCCTGGCCGAGACCGATCGGGCGGCCCGCTTCGTGGAGGGGGTCCTCGCGCGCCACGCCGACGTCGAGAACGTCGCCACCACCGTCGGGCGCGGCAACCCGCAGATCTACTACAACATGAACGCGCCCGACGAGCGGCCCAACTACGCCGAGCTCTTCGCGCAGATCCGCGGCTACGAGCCGGCGCGCGCGTCGCGCATGTTCGACGCCATCCGCGCCGAGCTCGCCGAGTATCCCGGCGCGCGCCTCGAGCTCAAAGAGTTCGAGAACGGGCCCCCGCTCGACGCGCCCATCGCCTTGCGTGTGCTCGGGAACGACACCGCGAAGCTCGAGGCGGCGGCCGCGCGGGTCGAGGCGATCGTCGAGCAGACGAGCGGCACGCGTGACGTGCGCAACCCGGCTCGCGATCGGCGCACCGACTTGCGCGTCGTCATCGACCGCGTCAAGGCGGCGAGCTTGGGGATCGCCCAGCCCGACATCGACCGCTCGGTACGCCTCGCCCTCTCGGGCCTCGTCCCCGCGGGTTACCGCCTGGCCGGTCGCGACGAGAGCCTCGATATCCGCCTGGTGGTCGCTCGCGACGACGCGGCCGCTCCCGCCGTGCCGGGGGGCGCTCGGCCCACGCTCGAGCTGCTCGACCGCGTCTACGTGCCCGCGCCTGGCGGCGCAGTACCGCTTGCGCAGGTCGCGACGGTCGCGTTCGAGCCGTCGCCCACGAGCATCCGGCACTTTCAGCGAGAGCGCACCGTGGTGGTCACCTCGCAGATCGCCAGCGGCGCCAACACCGACCGGCTGACGAAGCAGATCCTCGCCGAGGTCGGGTCGCTCGATCTGCCCGACGGCGTGCGCGTCGTCGCCGCCGGTGAGATCGAGAGCCGCCAAGAGAGCTTCGGCGGCATCGGCGCCGCCAGTCTGCTCGCGCTCTTCGGCGTACTCGCCGTGCTCGTCCTCGAGTTCCGCACCTTCAAGAGCACGCTGATCGTTGCGTCGGTCGTTCCGCTCGGCGTCGTCG
>CALKVR010000101.1 GCA_938004815.1 uncultured Polyangiaceae bacterium
GAGGAGCGGGTCGTCGACGGGCTCTCCGTCGTCGACCGCGTAGACGACGCGATCGTGTCCCGCGGGCTCGATCGCGACGAGCTCTTCGGCTTCGGTATACAAGATGACAGTGTCGTCAGTGCAAGCGGTGGGGCCGGCAGGGCTGGAGAGCAGCGACGCGAAATCGGCGCGCGCGAAAGCGTTGATGAAGTCGACCACCGCGGGCCCCGAGCGGCGGCTCTCGCGGAGCGCGACGAAGTCGGCGCTCGGCGCGTCGCCCCAGAGCCGGGGCGGGATCTCGAGGGCGCGGCCGGCCGCCTCACCGGCCAGGTCGGCGCACATCGCCGAGAACACGCTCACGTCGGCGCCGCGAAAGCCGTAGATCGACTGCTTGCGGTCGCCGACCAAGAAGAGCCCGTGCGCCTCGATGTCCCGCGCAGCCGGCATGAGCCCAGCCGACCGCTGTCGCGCCCGCAACAGGTAGACGAGGTCGCGCTGGGCGCGGCTCGTGTCCTGGAACTCGTCGACGAGGAGGACGTCGATCTCGGCGGCGATCTCGGCGGCGACGTCGGGGTGATCGCAGAGGCGCTGCCGTGCGAGACGGAGCAGATCGCCGAAACCGAGGACGCCTCGGCGGGTCCGCTCGCGGCCGATCGTGGCCCCCATGCGCCCGAGGAGGGTGAGGATGCCGCGCTCTCGCGCCTCGAGCCGAGGCGCCTCTTCGAGGGTGGCGGCGAGGGCGCGCGCGCGGCCCAGGTTGTTCGGAGCATCCAGCTCGTCACGCAGCTCGGCGAGAGCGAGCTCGGCGTCGTTGGCCTTCGGCGGCTTGCGGATCTCGAACAGGCGGTCGAGGAGCGGGCGCGCGGCGTCGGTGAGCGCGAGGCCGCCTGCGTCGAGCTCGCGCAGCAGGGCAGTCGACGCTTCGGCGATGGCGGGGCGCGCGGTGCGGGCGCAGGCCCAAGCAGTCTGCTCGAGGCGGCGGCGAAGCGCCGCGGCGGTAGCGGTGTGATCAGAGGTCGCGAGCTCGCCGGGCGCGGTGCCCTCTTCGTCCAGACGGTCGAGGAACGGCAGGACCGCGTCGTGGACGCGCGCGAAGCCCGCGCACGCGTCGACGAGCCCGCGCGCGCTCTCCGCCTCGGCCTCGGTTCCGCCGAGCGCCGCGGCGAGCGCGTCGTCGATGGCGGCGCGCGAGAGCTCGATGAGCTCGTCTTCTTCGCCGACCCGCAGGCCGGGCGCGAGGCCGAGGGGCAGGGCGTACCGGCGCAGCAGATCGCCGGCGAGACCGTGGAGCGTGTCGATCCGCGCTTCGGGCCACGCCTCGACGGCCCGGCGTGCGCGCAGCACGAGCTCGGCTCGGCTGGGGGGCGCATCCAAGAGCGCGCTCCGGGCCGCGATATCCGTCACGAAGGGGGCGTCGGGTGTCTCCGAAGCGAGCGCGCGGAGGGCGGCCTCGACGCGCGCGCGAATCTCGATCGCAGCGGCGCGCGAGAAAGTCGTCGCGACGATCCGGTCGGGGAGGATCGGTCCGAAGGCTTCGCCCGAGGACCGCTTTCCCATCGACGTGAGGCCAAGGACCGAGAGCACGTAGAGGGACGTGAGCAGGTACGTCTTGCCCGTGCCGGCGCTCGCGGCGACAACGACGTTGCGCGAGAAGGCGTGGACGACCCGTCGCGCTGCGTCGCTCACGACCCGCCTCCGCGCTCGTCGTCGTCGGGCGGGGGCACCACCGCGGGCTTGCGACAGATGTCGCGAGCGGCGCAGCGCCGGCAGGCCGATGGATGGATGGGACGGGGCGGGACCTGCCCGGACCAGACGCTCGCGACCACCGCGGCGGCGCGCTTCGCGAACGCGTCGATCTCGTCTTCGTCGAGCACCCGCGCGGCCTCGCGCTTGCGGTGACCCGCGAGGATGGCGGCGGCCGAGACGTAAGCGACGCTGAGCTCCGTGGGGCCCTGCCGGGCGAGCACCTTGGCGTAGAGCGGTAGCTGAAACGCAGCGGGCCCGAGCTTCTTGGTCGAGGGAACGGCGCGGCTCGTCTTGTAGTCGATGACGCGGATACGGCGACCATCGGGTGACGCGTCGACCCGGTCGATCCGGCCTTCGACCCAGACGGCCGCGCCCTCCGCCGCCGCGGCTTCGTCGGGCAGCGCGAGCGGGCCCCACGGCTCGCCTTCACCGGCGCCGAACCGTCGCTCGCCGAACCGGTAGGTGAGCTCGGGGGAGGCCGCGAGCTCATCCGCGAGCAGGGCGATGACGTCGTCGACGATGCGGCGCTTGCCCTCGCGGCGGAGCGGCCCGCTCGGTGCGTCGAGCTCGACTGCACGTGCGGCCGCCGACCGAGCCTCTTCGATGCGGCGCGCGTCCGTAGCAGACGGGGGCAGGGCGTAGGCCGCTTCGTAGGCCCGGTGCAGCGCGCGGTGCACCAGGTCGCCGCGCTCACGTGGACCGAGCGGATCGCCGACGTCGTCGACCGCGCGCGCGCCGAGCACGCGCCCGGCGAACGCCTTGAACGGACACGACGCCGCCGCTTCGATCGCGGAGACCGGGACGGTCCGGTCGGGCGAGACCCCGCCGAAGCGTCGCGCGAGATCTTCGGTGAGGCTCTCGTCGACGGCGCCGGAGTGGGCGTCGGGCGCGCGCCGCGGATCGAGGAAGAAGGCGAGCCGGCCGCGCTCGACGGCGACGCGCGACGTCAGGTCGGACGCGGGCGCGCCGCCGTTCGCGAGGTGAAGGAGCTCGCGTCCTCGCGCGGAGAGGGTGCTCGCGCCGCGTGATACGCGCGAGGCCGGCTCCACCGCGAGCGGCGCACCCGCGTCGAGCGATCGCGAGACGGCGGGGTGCGGCGGTCCGGCTTCACGCCCGTCGCCGTCGGTGGTCGGATAGACCAGGACGAGGTCGGCCGAGGCGCGGAGCGCCCAGGCGAGCTCGGCTTCGGCGATCAGGGTGCGCTCGCGGTGTGAGGGCGGCCGCATCGCATCGGGCAGGCGCTTGCGCGTGTTCTCGTCGAGCAGGAGCGACACCCGCGCCGGGCGGTGACCGGCGCCGGCCAGGCCCGTCACCACGACCAGGCCGTGGCTACCGCCCGCGACCTCCCGGATCGACGCGAGCCGCAACGCGCCGGCGCGGGTCGAGCCGCCGGGCGGCGTCGTGCGCGCGGCGTCGATCGCCACCTCCATCTCGGAGAGCAGGTCGTCGGCGTCGAACCGACCCGGCGCCGGGAGCGTGTCGCAAGCGCGAGCCAGATCCTCGGCCGCGTCGCGGAGGGCGCGGAGCGCGGTCGCGCCCTCGCCGAGGGCGCCGAGCGACGCGGTCGCCGGGGCCGCGATCGCGTCGGCGATTTCGCGCGCCGACGGCTCGCCGAGACGGAGCCGAGAGACGAGCTCGAGCCACGCCCGCACGAGCGGCCCCGCTCGGTCGACGTCGCGCAGCGCGCTGATCGCCCGGCCCATTCGGCCGGCTGCCTCGGCGGCCCACGCGCGCTGACCGTCGTCGTCTGCGGCCCGCAGCGCGTCGACGAAGCCTTCGCCTGTAAGATCGCGCTGGATCGAGAGCTTTCGGAGCTCGTGAGCCAAGCGTCCGGCGCGGCTCGCCGCCTCGATCTCGTCGGCCGCGCCGACGAACGCGCCTGCGTGGAGCCCCGGGAGGCGGAGCAGCTCGATGAGCCCGTCGCGCGTCAGCCAGCGCGCGGCCATCGAGAGGAGCGAGAGCGCGGCTCGCACTTCGGGCACGCTCGAAGCGGGGCGGCCGGAAGGCTCGGAGAACGCGACGCCCGCTTCGTGGAGCGCGGCACGGAGCGGGCTGGCGAGGGCCTCGTCGCCGCTCGGGATGGCGAGCGCGACCGTCTCGGGCGGCGCGCCCGAATCGAGCGCCTCGAGCACCGTGGCGGCGGCGGCCCGAGCTTCTGCGTCGGGGCCGTGGGCCTCGACGATCCGCACGGTCGGCGCGGGCGGATCGATCCACTCGATCTCGAGCGCGTCCGGCTCGGTCGCGAGCCGGGCCTCGAGGCGGGACGCGAGGAGCGACATCGGGTGCTCGGGGTCGTCGAAGCGCGGCAGCTGCAACGTCACCCCGGCCCCGCCGGCGCGAAGATGCCCACGGTGAATGGCGAGGAGCGCGCCGAGCATCGCGCCACGCACCGACGCGTGGCCGGAGACGACGACCGGCGGCCTGTCGCCCGCCGCCCACGCGGCCTCGAGGAGCGCGGGGGCGGGGAGGGCGCGGTCGTCGACCAGCCCCGCAGCTCCGAGGCGACGATCGACGTCGCGCCAGAGCATCGCTAGCTCGGCCCCGCGCGCCGTTCGGGTGGCGTCGAGGGCGTCCGCCGTCGCGCCCGCATCGCGCAGCGCCCCGATCGTGGTGTCGAGCGCCGAGATCACCGCGGCCCGCTCCGCCGCGCTCGCGCCGTACAGCTGCCCGAGCACCCCGTGCCGAGCGCTTTCGGCGAGCGACTGCCGGGTCGCGAGCCGCCGCGCGGCCCGCGATGCCGGCCGCAGTGCGGGCGCGAGCTCCGCCGCGAGCCGCCCGAAGTACCTGCGCGCGGTCACGACGCCCTCGGCTCGTGCGCGCTCGACGTGCCGCTCGCTCGGCACTAGCACGACGGGGCCTCGCCGCTCGATGGCCGTCACACCGGGCCCGGGTCGGGCTCCGTCTCGGCGGGCGCCGCGGCCGGGCGCTCGCCCGGCGCCTCGGACGACAGCGGCGCCATCGTGCAGCTGCCCTCGAACTGTACGCCGCGATCGATGAACACGGCCGGGGCATGGAGCGACCCGGTGACCTTGGCGGGCGGGTAGAGCTCGATGGCGTCACGAGCCCGGATGTCGGCGTGCACTTCACCCGCCGTCACGATGCAGGTGTGCACCTCGATGGTGCCCTCGACCTTGGCGCCCTCGCCGATCACCAGGACGTCCTCGCCGCGGATGTCGCCGACGAAGTGCCCGTCGATGCGGACGCGGCCCACGAAATGGAGCTTGCCCTCGAAGGCGGTGCCGCGCCCGAGCAAGGCGGTGATCTCGGTGGGGCGGGCGCCGCCATGGCGCGCCGTGTCGCCGGGGCCGCCGAAGCTCTCCATGCCCGATGCCTTTCGCACGGAGTACGGGTTGGAGCTAGCCCAGACGCACGGCCGACCGTCACGGCGCTAACGGCGTTGGCTCGGGGCCACGTCGAATTCCCTTTCGTCGCGCGGCCTCGCGAAGGGCATGTTTCCTGCCTATCAAGCCGGGTCGCTCATTTGGGATTCGCGGTTCCGCGCTCACGACGCGAGTCGTGGTCGCATGCTCCTTAGTTTCCCCGAGAGATCGGGCGAAACATCACGCCTCGGAGTTGATGATGAAGGGCTTCGTCTCGATCTCTGCGCTCGCACTGGTGCTCGCACCCTCCATGGCCCTCGCGCAGCAGCCCGCCGATCCGGCCCCCGCGCCCGCCCCGGCCCCGGCGCAGCAGCCGGCTCCGGTCAGCCCGGTCGCGCCGCCCCCCGACGCGAGCCAGCCCGGCGCAGGCGCCGCCATCACGACGCCCAAGACCGCCGACAAGGCGACCGGCATCTCGCCCGCCGACGAGGCCCCCGCGCCGCTCATCTGGCGCGGCACGACGTTCACGTACACCAACGCCGCGAGCACGACGATGCTCGGTCTGGGCATCGACCAGATCGGCCCAGAAGAGGACTACTACGGCATGGACTGGGTGGTCGCCCCCCAGCTCTACGTGCTCGATCTGCCCGACGACAAGATCGTCCTCTTCGGTGAGGCGGGGATCACCCTCGAGATCACCGACAGCGGGACCACGACGACCAAGCGCGAGCCGCAGTTCCGCGACACGCAGCTCGGCGCGGGCTATCTCCGCAACATCTGGACGAGCGAAGACAAAGAGTGGAACACGAGCGGCGCTTTCCGTGCGCGCGCCGTCCTGCCCTCGTCGCCGAACAGCCAGGCCCAGGGCCGCTACCTCACGAGCTCGCTGTCGCTGAGCCTCACGCAGCAGATCCGCCTCCTCGGCCGCGAGGCCGACGGGCTCAACAACCTGACCGTCATCGGCAGCTTCACCTGGTCGCACTTGTTCTCGCGGGCCAAGCAGCCCACCAACCCCGACCTCGAGCGCGACCGCCAGAGCGCGTCGGGCGCCAACATCTCGAGCGACATCCTCACGTCGAGCTCGTTCGACCGCGACCGCCTCATCCCCGGCGTCACGTTCGTCCTGCCGCTCTACAAAGACCTGTCGCTCACCACCGCGTTCCGCCTCATCGGCCGCTTCAAGGACCGGTTCCAGAGCGAGGGCTGCGTCGTCGATCAGCCGGGCACCGGCTGCGTCGAAGATCCGGCTGATCCGAACGCGCCGACGTACTTCACGAACTCCACGTTCGACATCTCGCTGACCCAGCCCATCTACGACGTCGTGGCCCTCAACATCGGCTACAACAACGAGACCCTGACCTTGGGCGAAGACGGCAAGAACCGAAACATCTTCTACAGCCCGAGCGCCCAGTTCTACTTGGACATCGTCGCCAACATCGACATCATCTACGACAAGGCATCCGGCCGCTCGCAGATGGAGCTTCCGCCCGGCCCTCGCGGCGTGATCACGGCCAGCAACGAATCGGGGATGCCGTCGTTCTAACGACGATCCCGAACGTTCAGGTCGACGTGCTCGGCAGCGGGGACCCCGCGACTTCACCCCCCCGTCCCCCCTCACGGTCGTGAGGGGGGTGTTTGCCGATGGGTCGAGTCCTCCTCGTCGACCGCGACGCGCCGAGGCTCGGCCTCGAGCGTCTGGCGGCGAATGGCGAA
>CALKVR010000102.1 GCA_938004815.1 uncultured Polyangiaceae bacterium
CCCCGGTGGAGCCGCGCTCGACGCCGGCGGCGCGTGCCCCGGAGAATCGCCGCAGCCGAAGCCGAGCCACAGCAAACAGACGAAGAGAAGTCTCGACACGCCAGGCGCCGAAACGCCCCCCGAGCTCGATGCATTCCGCCGCACCACGGGGTCGATCTTACTCCCGGAGCGAAGGCCGCGGCTCGGAAACACCGCCGACGACGGTCCCCGCGTCGACGCCTCGAAGCACGAAGACCATCGCGATCATCGTGAACAAACCGCTCAGGTTGAAGAGCTCGTCGGCGCGCGACGGCCACGCGGTCACCGCGACCGCGCCCAGCATCGGCAGGGCCGCGACGACGCCCGCGCGGCGCGCGACGAACGTGCCGAGCCCCACCCCGAACGCCGCCACCAGCAAGAGCTCGCTGCGGACCTCGGTTCCGGTGGGGTCGAGCGGAAACAGCACGACGGCGCTGCGGTGGATGGCCATGAACACCAGCGCTCCGAACAGCATGACGACGAGCCGCCGGCCCATCGCGTTCTGAAGCAGCCCGCGGCGCAGCCACAAGACCAATGCCGCGAGGACGATGACCCCGCCGACGGGCGGGCCCAGCATCACGAAGACGCTCATCATCGACTCGTTGCCCATCGACCACGTCATGGCGCCCAGCGCGACCGCCGAGATCCCGATGAGCGCGACCATCAGCTTCGCGCGCTCGCGCCCGCCCAACCGGAGGTCCGACTCGTCCCTCAACCGCTTCAGCTCGTCGCGGCTGCGCGCTCGTTCGGCGACGAGCCGCTCGAGGTCGGCGAGGCGCGCCGCGAGATCCTCGGGGATCACACCCAGTTCGGCCGCGAGCTCGCGGGCGGCCGGGAGGTTCTCGCGGCCGATCTCGATGGCGAGCGCCGCGCGCGTGGCGCGGGCGAGGCCCTCCTCGGCTTCGCGGTTCTCGGGCCACCGATCGAGCGCGGTTCGAAAGGCGAAGCGGGCCTCGGTCACGGCGCGCATCGCCCGCGACGGCTCTTCGAAGGTCTCGAGCTCGGCGAGGAGACGCTCTCCGTCGCGCGTGAGCGAGCGCGACGCGGTGTGCTCGAGATGGGTCGCGATCGCGGCCCGGAACGCGAGCGCATCGGGCGGGCGCTGCGTCGGGTCGCGGGCGGTCGCACGGTTGGCGAGCTCGCCGAGATCGAACGGCACCGACGGCGGATAGCTCACCGGCTCGCTCGCGGCGGCGGCCGCGACCACCTCGAGGATGCTCGCGCCCGGGTGACGAGGCGCGGAGGTGAGCAAGAAATGGAGCGTCGCGCCGAGGAGGTAGACGTCCGTCCACGGACCGATGGGCTCGCCGTTCACGACCTCGGGCGCCGCGAACATCGGCGTGCCGACGAAGCCGGAGCGGCCGCCCGGCCGATCCATGGTGGTGGCGACACCCCAGTCGACCACGTAGACCTCGCCGAGCTCGCCGATCATCACGTTGTCGGGCTTGATGTCGAGGTGGAGCACGTTGCGAAGATGAGCGAAGTGGATCGTGCGAGCGATCTCCATGAGGATCTCGAGGTGGGCCCGCAGCCGCTCGCGCGGCAGCATCGGGAACCGGCTCCAGATCTCGTCGCCCTTTTCGAGCAGATCCGACCAGCGCGATCCGACGATGCGCTTCATGACGAGCACCGTCTCGCCATCCGACGTCTTGCCCACCTGGTGGACGGGCGTCACGCCCGGGTGATCGAGGTGCCCGGCGATGGCACCCTCCCACAAGAGGGCGTCGAGCTGGGACGGGTCGCGCGCATCCTTGACCGTCTTGATCGCGACCTCACGCGCGAGCGAGCGCTGCTCGGCGATGTAGACGCGGCCCATGCCGCCCTCGGCCAAGAGCTCGCGCAGGACGAGATCGCCCTCGGCGCTCGCCGGCTCACCGGCGGGCGGGCGCAGCCGCAGATCGATGGCCGGCAGCCGCGAGGCGCGCAGCCCCTCGAAGGGGGGCGCCACCGGTGCGTACGCGGTGGCATCGGACCCGAGCTTCGCCATCATCGCGGGCGTGACGGTGGCGCCGGGCGCGACCGCGGTGTCGGCGAGCGCGCGCGTCCACGACGGCAGCGGCTTGCTTGGTTCGGGTTCGGTGGTCACGCGCCTACGATCGCCAGAAGGGCGAGTGGGCGCAACGCACGACGAGAGCCCTGGGCGCTCAGTTCTCGACGCGGGCGTTCAAGCTGACCGAGCTGTACGCCGAGTAGGCTCGCAACGACACGTAGTAGGTGCCAGCCTGCGGGTTGTCGATCGTGCAGCTCTCGTTGTTGCCGTTCAGGTACGGCCGGCAGAGGTACGACCCCGTCGTGGGCTGGGACCCGCGGCGAACGTAGAGGTCGGCGTCACCGGTGCCGCCGAAGATGTCGACGCGCAGCTGATCCTGCCCCGCCGGCACCGTGACTTGGTGGTGCTTCCAGCTGCCCTTGGAGCCCGATAGCCCGGACAGATCGAGGAGCACGGTCTGCCCGCTCGTCCCGCCGCCGCCACCGCCGCCGCTGGCGCCGTCACCCGCGATGCCCGTGCTCTGCTCGATCCAGCCGGCGAAGCTCGAGACGCGCGCGTACATGCCGGGGTATTGCGGCGCCGCGCAGCCGAAGCCCCAGCTGACGACGCCCGCGAGCACCACGCCGCCTTGGCCGTCGGGGACGACGAGCGGGCCGCCGCTGTCACCTTGGCAAGAGTCCTTGCCGCCGACGCCGATGAGCCCGGCGCCGAGCTGGTCCGACGTGATGCTGCCGTACGCCTGAGC
>CALKVR010000103.1 GCA_938004815.1 uncultured Polyangiaceae bacterium
GGCGCGTCGATGTAGTCCTTGTCGACATCACGCGACACCACTTCGACGGCGAAGCTCGGCGTGACGCGCTCCTCCCAGGTCTTCCACGAGCGAACGCGCCGGTCCGGCCGCACGCCCGGGAGGACGAACACATCGGGAGCGACGCGGTATCGGATGTCACCGCGACGGAAGTAGATGAACTGGTCCGCGCCCGTCAGCGCTCGCACACCGCGATCCGCGAGCCATCGCTCGACGAGCGGTCGGAGCAGCTCCACGATGAGGCGCTGGAGCAGATCTTCGCCCACCTTCTCCTCCGTCGGGTAGACCGTGAGGTCGGGCGCGCCGCCCCGCGTCCGGTTCTGGGTCCGAAAGCCCATGAGGGCGAGCGTAGCAGATCAGCGGAGAGCGCCCGAGCGAGCCAGGACGAGGCCGAGGCGGCGGTCCATCTCCGCGCTCGCGCCCCCGTCGGCGAAGTACCGGTAGAGGCCCTGAAGCACGTTGGGCCTTTGGTAGAACGTCGAAAACGCGCCGAGGCGGATCGTGACCTCGGTGGCCTGCGCCCGGTAGACGCGCGCGGGGTCGAAGTGCTCGAGCGCGGCGTACGCGGGCACCGGGCAGGCGAACGGCTCGGCCGGCGGCGGCAGCCGCGCTGGGTCGGCGTTCACGAGCGGAGAGAGGACATCGACGCCGCGCACGCGGTGGCCGAGCTCGAACGCGATGCGCGCGGTCGTCAGCCGACCATCGGGCGTACCGAGCCCCTTCGGATCGAGGCGCACCTCGCGATCGGCGGCGCGGAGCGCCGCGCAGCGGACCGCGGCCGTCTCGGCGGTGTCGAGCGCCCTGACGAGAAACCGCATCGAGCGAGACGCGCCGGCGCGCAGCGCGAGCGACCGGAGGAGCGGCTGCGCGCTCACCCAGGCGGCCGCGACCTCGTCGGTGACGGGCTCGACCCGGTCGGGGATGACGCGAACAGCGAGCCCGCGGGCCTCGAGCGCGGGGGCTCGCTCGGGTCGAACCGCGAAGAGGTTGAGCAGGAAGCCGTCGACTTCTTCACCCTGGAACGGGATCAGGACGCCCGGACCGGGGCAGAGGCGGTAGAGATCGAAGCCGAGGTCGCGGAACCGCCCGATGAGGCCCGCGTTCACCTTGTTCGCGTGCTTGAGCTCGAACATCACCACCGGCGCCTCACGCGAGACGAGATCGCCGGAAGCGCGCAGGATGTCTTCTTCCGAGCCCTCGGCGTCGAGCTTGAGGAAAGACATGCCGCGAACGTCCGCCTCGTACGCGCTCAAAGGACGGAGCGCGACCTCTTCGGTCGGATGGCCATCCCCGGCGCTGCCGAGCTGCGAGAGCTCGGGGCTCGACGCGATCTGCAGGTGGGCGGTGCCCGCTTGGCCGCCGAGCGCGACCTGGTGCACGACGACGTTGTCGAGCGCGTTGATCCGGGCCGACGCGCGGAGCATCGCGGCCGTGGTCGACGAGGGCTCGAACGAGACGACTCGACCGGCTGGGCCCACGAGCTTCGCGGCCTCGATCGTGTACACCCCGAGGTTGGCGCCGACGTCCACCACCACGTCACCGGGCTGCACCAGGCGGCGAAAGAACGGCACCTCGTCCTCGAACCAGCGCTGCTGCTCCTGCACCACGAACGTCGTCACGATGTCGAGCGAGTCGGGCACCACCAGCCGCGCGCCGACATCGGTCTCGACCACGCAGGTGCCGGCGACGGCGGCAGCGGGGCGCGCGCGCCCGGCGAGATCGGAGAGGCAAGCTTCCCATGCGACGCGAAAACGCCGGGGATCCCCGAGCGGGCTCCGGCGGAACCGCTCGGGGAGCTGGTGGCGCAGCGTGGCGAGGCGCTCGCGGTCGGCGGCGAGCCGCACCGCGTTCGCGACGTAGCCGTCGATCGTGTCCGCGGCGAGATCGTCGAGGTCTACCGCGCCGAGCAGGCTCGCGCCGACCCGGCCCACGTGCGACGCGCCGACGAACGTCACGACCGGGACGCCCATCCAGAGCGCCTCGGCCGTGGTCGTCGTACCCGCGTAGGGGAACGTGTCGAGCGCGATATCGACTCGCCGGTACGCAGCCAAATGGTCGGCCGGATCGGGTGTCCGCGGCAGAAACTCCACCCGATCGGCTGCCGCGCCCAGCGCTTCGCGGACGCGCTCGCGGAGCGCGCGGCTCTCGCTGGCGGGCGCCTTCAGGAGCAGCCGGCTCGCCGGCAGCGCCTCGAGAATGCGCCGGACTGCGAGCAGGAACGCGGGGCCGAGCTTGGCTGAGCGGTTGAAGCTCGAGAACACGATCGTGCCGTCTCCATCGTCGCGGGCATGCGCGATGTCCGCGGGCGCGACGCCGACGAGCACCGGGTCGAAGCACCAGGCGGTGTGAGGCAACCGAAACAGGGTCTCGTCGTGGAACCGCTCCGCCCCCGGCGGGTCGGCGATGGAGTCGGTGACCCGGAAGTCGAGCGCATCGAAGCCGAGCGAAGCGGGATAGCCGAGATAGGAGACCTGAACCGGCGCCGGCCTGTAAGCGAGGATCCGCACCCGGCTCGACTGGGTGTGCCCGTCGATCGAGACGAGCACGTCGAGACCATCGGCGGCGATGCGCGCTGCGGCCTGCGCGTCGGAGAGCGAGCGGACGTCGCGGTAGGTCGCGTCGAGGCCGCGGAAAATGTCGGTCACCCGATCCGGCC
>CALKVR010000104.1 GCA_938004815.1 uncultured Polyangiaceae bacterium
GCCATGGACGCGCCGTCGAAGAGCCCCCGCGTGGCCGCGACACCCGTGAGGAGGCAGGGCGAGATGAGAGGGAACATGACGACGGCGAGGACGAGATCGCGGGCGCGGGTGCGAACGGTCATCGCGCCGAAGAGGGTGCCGCTCGCGGCGAGGCCGGGCGTGGCGGCGAGCAAGAGGAGCCCCAAGGGGATCGCGAGCGCCAGCAGATCGATGCCGAACAGCAGCGCCGTCACCGGGACGACGACCGCCTCGACGGCGGTGACGAACACGGCGACGCCCATCGCTTTGCCCGCGAAGATCGCAGGACGCGAGAGCGGCGAGACGAGCAGGCCGCGGAGCGCGCCGTCTTCGCGCTCGCGCTGCCAGGTGCGGGAGAGCGCGAGCACGGACGAGAACGCGACGCTCACCCAGATGACCCCGGGGGCGACGTCGCGGCGCGCGTCTTCGCCCGCGAAGAACGCGAGCGACGCGATCACGGCCACGAGCACCGCGAAGAACCCGCTCGTGGTCACGATCTCGCCGGTGGCGAGCTCGATCTGCAGGTCCTTCTTGGCGACGAGGACGGCCTGGCGGAAGAAGCCGGGCGGCGAAGCGGCGCCACCCCCCGCCACTCGGTCAGCCCTTGGCCTTGGCGTCAGCCGCCTTCTTGCGGCGCTCGGCGGTGCGGTACATGTCCCAGAGGCGCGGCACGGGATACGCCGAGAGGCGCTTCTTGTAGCCCTCGTCCTTGGACCGCTTCTCGAAATCGAGGATGGCGCCCACGAGCTTGTCGCGGGTGCCGAACTTGTCTTTCACCGCGGTGAAGGTCGCGTGAAGCCGGAGGAGCTTGGCGTTCGAGACGTGCGCGAGGCTCTTCTCGCCGCCGCGGTCGGCGCTCGTGCGGCCGAGCCAGAGGTCCTCGGTCTGGAAGCTCTTGAGCGCTTCGACGAGCTTGGCTTTGTCGCCGAACTTTTCTTTCACGACGCTGAGCGGAGACTTCTTCATGGTCTTTACCTCGGTTGGTGCGCGAGCTGACTCGCGCGGCAGAAGGGGCGCTTCTCTACCAGAGCTCTTCCGCGCGTGCAAAGCCGTGGTAAGCCCCCTTTTCCATGAGCTCCGGGTCGCCCGCCTCCAGTTCTCCGAGCAGGGTCCGCTTCGCCCCGTCGCCCACCGGCTACCTGCACATCGGTGGGGTCCGGACGGCCCTCTTCAACTGGCTCTGGGCAAAGAAGACGGGCGGGACGTTCATCCTGCGCATCGAGGATACGGATCAAGAGCGCAGCACCATCGAGAACGAGCGCGTCATCCTGGACAGCATGAAGTGGCTGGGCCTCGACTGGGGTGAGGGCCCCGACGTCGGCGGGCCCTTCGGCCCCTACCGCCAGATGGAGCGGCTGGAGGTCTACCGCGAGTTCGTCGACAAGCTCATCGCGCGCGGCGCGGCGTACCGCTGCACCTGCACGAAAGAGGAGCTCGATCGCCAGCGCCAGGAGCTCAAGGCGCGCGATCCCAAGGCGCAATTTCGCTACCCGGGCACGTGCCGCGACAAGACCGGCCCCGCGCCCGACGTCCCGTTCGTCATCCGCTTCAAGGCTCCCTCGGGCGGCGCGGTCGTGTACCGAGACCTCGTCTTCGGCGAGGTAACGACGCCCAACGCCTCGCAGCAGGACGTCGTGCTGATGCGCTCGGACGGCGTGCCGCTCTACAACCTCGGCGCCGTCGTCGACGACATCACGATGGGCATCACGCTCGTGGCGCGCGGCCGCGATCACATGATCAACACGCCGCAGCAGATCCTCCTCTACGAGGCGCTCGGGGCCAAGCTCCCCGCGTTCGCGCACCTGCCGATGATGCTCAACCAGAAGGGCGAGAAGCTCTCGAAGCGCGACGGCGCGGTCTCGGTGGCAGAGTACAGGGACATGGGGATCTCTCCGGCCGGGCTCCTCAACTACCTGGTTCGCTTCGGCTGGTCGTACGGCGACGAAGAGATCTTCTCGCTCCTCGACCTGACGCAGAAGTTCGACTGGGAGCGCTGCGGGCGCGGCGACGGCAAGTTCGACGCGAAGAAGCTCGCGGCCGTGGCCTTCGAGCACCTCAAGCGCCCCGACCTGACCGACGACGCCACGTACCTACGCGGGGTTCGCCCCTTCCTCGAGGCGCGCGGGCTCACGCCCAGCGACGACGACATCCTCCGCGCGTTGCCGCTGTTCCGCGACCGCGGGCAGACCTGGGCCCAGGCCGCCGATCTGATGGATTACCTCTTCCGCGACCCGCCCCAGCCCGACGAAAAGGCGGTCAAGAAGTTCCTCGTGCCGGAGAAGGCGGGCATCTTGCGCGACGTGGCAGACGCTCTCGCCTCGGTGTCCCCGTTCGACAAGGACGCGCTCGAGCAGCGATTCACCGGGCTCCTCGCCGAGCGCGGCCTCGAGCTCAAAGAGGTCGCCCAGCCCGTCCGGGTCGCCCTCACCGGTCGCACCGCGTCGCCGGGCTTGTTCGAGGTCGCCGCCCTCCTCGGTCGCGACCGCACGCTCGAGCGGCTTCGCGGCGCCGCCAAGATTGCCGAGGCCGCGACCGCGTGAACCTGATCTCGCTCTTCGCCGTGGTGGCGCAGAGCACGCCTCTGCCGATGCCGCTGCCCACCCAGGCGGCACCACCGCCGCCGCCGCCACCCCCCACCCCGTCGATGAGCGAGACGCTCATCCACATGGCGGTGCCGCTCGTGCTCTTCGCGATCGTCACGCCGGCGGTCTACTACTTCTTTCGTCGCACCTGGCGAGAGCTCGACGTCGAGGCGCTCGAGCACAAGCGCGCGCTCCTCGCGAGCGGCGAGTACGACCGGCGGCCGCTCGCGCTGTTCGTCATCACGGGCGTGATCCTGACG
>CALKVR010000105.1 GCA_938004815.1 uncultured Polyangiaceae bacterium
CTTCGACCTCGGTCTCGTCATTTTCTATCTCGCCGAGAAGTACGGTCGCCGCTTCGGAGAAGAGGAGCTGCCAGAAGGACAAGAGGAGGATCTCGAGGCGTTCGCCAAGCGCGACACCGAGGTCAAGTGTGGACTCATCGTCGCCGTCGGCATCGCGCGCGACCCACAGGTGCCCGTCGACCTCCGCGCTCGCGCCATGTACCTCGCCGGCAACCTGGAGTTTTTGCGCAAGAACTACAAAGACGCGCTCAAGTACTACGAAGAGGCGCTGAAGCTCGTCCCCGGCGTCCCCGAAGAGCAAGGCGGCGACGCCATCGGCCGCGACGCGGCCTGGAACCGCGCGGTGGCGCTGAGGCGCCTCGAGAATCAGGACGGCGGGCAGGACGGCGGCCAAGAAGAGCCCCAGCCGCAGCCCGGGCCGAGCCAAGATCCGCAGGACCCGCACGGGCCCGACGCCGACGTCGACGGCGGCGGCGACGAGCAGGGCGACGCCGGCAACGACGCTGGCGACCAGGAGAGCCAGGATCCCAACGACGCCGGCCCCGACGGCGGGCAAGACGGCGGCCCCGACGACGGCGGCAAGGGCGGCTCACAGGACCCCGACGCCGGCGATCAGGAGCCGCAAGACCCGCGCGACCCTCAGGGGCAAGAGCCCGAGCCGGCAGAGCCCGGGGGGCCGAGCGGCGCGCAGGGCGATCGCGTGCTCGACCAGTTCGACCAAGTCCCGACCTACCAGCAAGAAGACGCGAAGAAGCGCTCGGAGGGGCGCAGGAGAAACATGGAGGACAAGTGACGCGTCACTCGCTCATCCGTGCCTTCTTCAGCCTCCTCGTCGCGGTCGTCGTCTGCTCGGCCTTCGGCCTCGTCGCGCCCGCCCGGCTCGCGTGGGCGGCCGGGCCCGACGTGACGACGTCGGTGAGCGCGCGCCGCGTCGAGGCGGGCGAGCGCTTCGCGCTCACCCTGGTCGTCACGAGCGAAGACTCGCTCGGCGGCGTATCGCAGCCGTCGCTCGCGGCGCCGACGGGGGTGACGGTCGAGGGGCCGAGCTACTCGTCGAGCTCGCAGACGCGCATCATCAACGGCGTCGTCACGACCAAGAGCTCGGTCCGCATCACCTACACGCTGCGGGCGCACGCGCTGGGGACGATCACCATCCCTGCGCCGTCGGCCGTCGTCGGCGGCCGGCGCGTCACCGGCCAGAGCGCGACCGTCGAGGTCGTGCCCGCATCGGGCGGCGGCGCCGGGGCCTCGACCGGCGCCGGCATCGGCGTCTTCGGCGCGCCCGGGGTCGCGCCGCAGCTCTTTCCGCCGAGCCCCTTCGACTTCGACGACAACGCCCCCGACGACGACTCGTCGAGCGCGAAAGACCTCGCCCTCGACACCGGTCCCGACGAGCCCATCTTCTTGTTCGCCAAGCCCGACAAGGACAAGGTCTTCGTCGGCGAGCAGGTGACGCTGAGCGTCTATCTCTACTACCGCGTCGCCTACGAGATGACCGAGAGGCACGACGCCAAGTACAAAGACTTTCTTCGCTACCCCCTGCTCCTCGATCCGGGGGCGACGACGCCCGTCTTCACGCGCGTGAACGGCAAGCGCTACGGCGCGCGGCTCGTCGACCGCGTCGCGCTCATCCCGCTCCGGGCCGGCAAGCTCTCCACCGGCACGATGAGCGCGCGCTTCAACGGCCGGAACATCGGCGCGCGCGTCCTCAAGTCGTCGAACGACGTGAGCATCGAGGCCGTCGAGCCGCCCGAGCAGGGGCGCCCCGCAGGCTACACGATCGGCGACGTCGGCCAGTTCACCCTGAACGGCGTCGTCACCCCGCGCAAGACCAGCCAGGGCGGGTCGATCGGGGTCGTTCTGACGATCGAGGGCGTGGGCAACGTCCCCAGCAAGCTCACCGTCCCCCAGCAAAAGGGCGTCGATTGGCTCGAGCCGCGCGTACGCGACGCCATCCAGACCAAGGGCGGGCGCATCGGGGGCAAGCGCATCTTCGAGTACGTCGTCCGCGTCACCAAGTCGGGCACGGTGGCGCTTGGCGCGGTCGAGCTTCCGTACTTCGATCCGGCCGCAGGCAGGTACGAGGTCGCGAAGGTCGAGCTCGGCAACGTCGAGGTCGAGGAGTCGGGCCCCACCGACGCCGAGGTGGACCGGATGAAGAACGCGCCGAGCACGGACGATCCGCTCTCGAAGCTGCCCGCGCCCCACGCCGCGTTGAAGCCGTTCACGCCGCCCGAGGTTCGCACCTTCGAGAGTCGACACCTCGGCCTCGCGCTGGGGGTCGCGCCGCTCCTCGCGCTGGCCTGGATGGGCGTGTCGCGCGCCCGCACCGCACGCAGAAACAAGAAGGACGGCGCCTCCGAGCTCCGCTCGGGCGCCAAGGACGCCATCGGTCAGGCCAAGAAGGCCGAGGCCGCCGGTCAGCCGCGCGACGCCTACTCGGGCGTCGAGCGCGCCATCGCGCTTTTCCTCGAGGCGAAGACAGGCATCAAGGCGCGCGGCCTGCGGCTCGGCGAGCTCGTGCCCAAGCTCACCGAGGCGGGCGTCCCCGCCGAGCTCGCCAAGGAGGCTCACGATCTACTCGAGCAGTGCGAGGGCGGTCGGTACGTCCCCAACCCCGAGCCGGACAGCGTGCGCGAGCTGGTGAAGCGCGCCGCTCAGCTCGGGAAGAAGCTGGCGTGATGACGAGTCTGTCAGGCGCCGGACGGCGAAGGAGGTCTCCCTGCTCCTTCACCCCCCCACCCCCCTCGCTAACGCGAGGGGGGCCGAAGACGGTCGCCGGCTTTGTGGTCTTGGCCGCTGCGTTGTTGGTGGCCGGGCACGCCCGCGCCGCAGAGGAGCCGTCGGAGATTTTCGCGCGGGCGACGGCGGCGCTCCAGGGCAAGGACACGGCCAAGGCGATCGTCGCGTTCGAGGCGCTCGCGGACCGCGGGTTCGCCCACCCCGACGTGAGCTACAACCGCGGGCTCGCCTACGCGACGCGCGCCAAGAGCTCGGGGGCTCAACCCGGAGACCTGGGCCGCGCCGCCGCCGGCTTCGAGGAGGCGCTGCGCCTGCGGCCGGGCGATCGCGACGCGACCCAGGCGCTCGATCTCGTGCGCGCCGAGGTCACCCGCAGGCGTTCGAGACAAGACAAGAGCGACCGCATCGTTCGGCCGTCGCTCGACCGCGTGCTCTTTCGCCTCGTCTCGCCGGCCACCTGGGCGGCGCTGGCGGTCGGCGCGTCGGTGCTCCTCTCGATCGGGCTCGTCTTGCGCCGCCGGCCGAGCGGGCCCGTCCACGTGGCCGGCTCCGTCCTGTTCTGGCTGATGCTCGTTTCGCTGCTCGGCCTCGTCCCCCTCGCCTTCGGGTCGAGCTGGCTCGAGCGGTCGCGCGGCGCGGCCGTCGTCGTGGCCCCCGCCGTCACCCTACGTGGCGAGGACGGCAAACCGACCGATGCACCGGAGCTGCCGGAGGCGGCCCTCGTCGAGCTGGGCGAGGCCAAGGACGGCGACGTCCTCGTCCGCTGGGGGTCGCACGAAGGGTGGGTCGAACGTGG
>CALKVR010000106.1 GCA_938004815.1 uncultured Polyangiaceae bacterium
ACCCGAGTGCGGATGCACGAAGACTTCGCCTTCGGGCACGCGCTCCTTGATGTAGTCGACCTGCGCTTTGACGGCGGCGAGGTTGTATTGCGTGCCGCCCTGGAGGACGAACTTGCGACCCAGCGACGCGAGGCGCGGGATCTGCACGACGTACTGCCACACGTTCTTCGGCAGCACCTGCGCCAGGCCGGCGAGGAGCTCCTCTTTCGAGAAGCCCTCTTTTTGGAAGTTGACGCGATCGGTGTCGAGGAAGACGGCGCAGCCGTAGCTGAACTTCGGCGCGAGCTCGGCCTGGAACGCGGTGTCGGCGTACTCGGTGACCTTGAGGCCGAACTGGTCGGCCATCGCTTGGAGCAGCATGCCGTTGCCGGCCGAGCACGAGTTCGAGAGCTTGAAGTTGGCGATGTCGCCGTTCTTCATGAACAGGACCTTGATGTCCTGCCCGCCGATGTCGCAGATGACGTCGACGTCGCCGAAGAACTTCACCGCGCTCATCATGTGCGCGACCGTCTCGACGATGTTCACGTCGCTCTTTACGCACTCTTGGAGCACGTCGGCGGCGTAGCCGGTGGCGCCGAAGCCGATGCACTCGAGCTTGGCGCCCTGATCGGCGACGTAGTCACGGAGCTGCGCGATGAGCTCCTTGGCGTCTTGGATCGGGTTGCCCTTCGAGAGCTGGTAGGCCTTGCAGATGATCTCGCCGTCCTCGCCCATGAGCACCGCCTTGGACGACGTCGACCCACCGTCGAGCCCGATGACGGCGCGTACGTTCTGCCCCGCCTCGAGCTTCATCGGGGTGAACTTGGGGATGCGGTAGAGGTCCGAGAACGTGTCCTTCTCGGTGGGGCTCTTGGCGAGGGGCGGGCCCGCGCTCGCGCCGAGGCGCGCCTTGCGGCCGTTCCTCATGTACTCGACGAGGCCGGGTAGGCCCTTGTAGAGGCCGACGTGGGCCTGCTCTTCCATCCCGTACACGCAGGCCCCGTAGGCGGCGTAGTACTGCGCGTTCTCGGGGACGAAGATGAGCTCTTCGATCGGAACGTCCTTGGGATAGTCGTAGCCGCGCTCGGCCCACACCTCGGGGATGCGCTGGCGCCAGCACTCCTGGAGGAACGGCAGGTACGTGTTCGGCCCGCCGAGGAGGATGACCTTGTGCTTCAGGGTCGAGCCGCGCGTGAGCACGGAGAGGTTCTGCAGGACGATCGCGTCGGCGAGCGAGCAGAGGATCTCTTTGGACGGGATGCCGCTCTTCACCAAGTTGACGATGTCGGTCTCGGCGAACACGCCGCACTTGGCCGCGACGTGGTGGAGCTTCGAGTCGTCGAAGTGAACCTGCACCGCGAGCTCGGGGGGCAGGCCGACCTTGATCATGCATTTGTCGATGGTGGCGCCCGTGCCCGACGCGCACTTGTCGTTCATCGAGGGCTGCGCCGTCTTCTCGCCCGTGCGGGGGTCGGACGAGAACATGATGATCTTCGCGTCTTGGCCGCCGAGCTCGATGACGCTCTGCACGTCGGGGTGGAGCTTCTCGACCGCCAGGGTGACGGCGTTGACCTCTTGGACGAACTTGGCGCCGAGGGGGGCCGACAGCGGGAGGGCGCCCGAGCCGGTGGTGAACACACGCCACGCCGCGCGCTCGGACTGGGGGAAAGAGGCCTCGATGTCCTCGAGGAGCTCGACCACCTTTTCCGGCTGTTTGGTCTGGTGGCGCTGGTAGTCGCTCCAGAGAATTTCCAGCGTTTCGGGGTCGAGGGCGACCGCCTTTACCGTGGTCGATCCGATGTCGATTCCGACGACAAGGGGCGCGCGCCGATCCGAGGGTCCAGTCCGCATGCTTCCGCCTCCGACCCCACTGAC
>CALKVR010000107.1 GCA_938004815.1 uncultured Polyangiaceae bacterium
CGCGACCCACGCGATGAGGCTCGCCGCGAGCGGCGCGCCGAGCTCGGCGTGCGCGCCGACCGAGTCGCGCACGAGCACGCCCCTGGACAGCACGAGGACGCGATCGAACCGCTTGGCGTCGGCCGGAGACGAGGTGAGCACGACGACCGGCGCGCGCTCGGCCGCCCCGCGGAGCGCGAGCGCGGTCTGCTCCGCCGGCTGCGTGACATCGGCGAACGGCTCGTGGACGACGACGAGCGCGGGCGCTTCGAGCGCGAGCGCCAGCGCCAGCTCGATGGTTCGGCTCTCGCGCGCCGGGTCTCGCCCCGCGACCCGCACCGTGCCGCGGTCGGGCCGCCGGCGGCCGACAAGCACGTCGAAGAGGGCGATCGTGCCGTCCTCGGGCGTGCCGAGGATCGCCACCGCACCGGTGGCCATCTCGAGAGAGAGGCCCGTGAGCCGACCGCGCGGCACACCGCGCGCGCCAGCGCCGTCGCGAGCCACGACGGTCGACACCGACAGCCCCCCGCTCATCCGGCGCCTCCGAGGCCGAGCGCGCCGACGAGCCCCCGAAGGAAGAGCCCGAGCACGCCCGTGATCGAGAGCGACGCGTTGTCCGTCAGGTCGGCCAGCGCCCACGATCCGAGGATGAGGCCGAGGACGAGCGAACGCCCGCGCTGCGGCGCTACGATTTCGGCGAGCGCGCCCAGCGGCGCCACGACGGCGGCCACGACCAGCGCGAAACAGCCGACCGCGAACAGGACGGCCCCGCGGTCGACGAGGGCGCTCCCGCTCGGCGCAACCGCCAGCGACGCGATCGCGGCGACCCCGGCCGGCACGATGACGGCGCGACCGGCCAGCGCCGCCGCCGCGACGAAGCGCGCCACCGTCTGCTGTCTCTCGCTGAAGCCCCGCGACAAAAGCTGCGCCTCGACGCCGTCGCGCCGGTCGGCGAGCCGCCGCTGGTGAGCGGCGGCGAGCGCGACCGGCAGCGCGCCGAGCCACACCGCGGCGCGCGCGATCTTGAGCGGCACGGCGAGGGTCGGGGCGTGCGCGCCGTCCTGGACGCGCAAGACCACGATCCAGGCGATGCACGCCACGCCCAGCGCCAGGCTCCCCCAGCGGGCGAACCGGCCCATCCCCGTGCGGTCGAGCCTCCGGCCGAGGAGCCTCGTCAGCTCCCGGAAGGCTCGCCACTCGAACGCGCCGGCACGCATGCGGTGGGCAGCATACCGCGACCTTCCCGCCGCGCCTCCTTCCTGTTCCCATCGGCCGGATGCAAGGTCGTGTCCTCGTCGTGGCGGGCTCGGATTCGGGCGGTGGGGCCGGGATACAGGCGGACATCAAGACGGTGACCGTGCTCGGTGGCTACGCGGCCACCGCCGTCACCGCGCTGACGGCCCAGAGCACGCGCGGCGTCTTTGGCGTCGTGCCCGTCGACCCCGGCTTCGTGCAGCGACAGATGGAGGTCGTGCTCGACGACATCGGCGCCGACGCCATCAAGACCGGGATGCTTCATGACCATTTTGTCATTTCATCCGTAGCGAGCGTCCTTCGCCGCGCCGCGCTCCCGGCGGCCCTGGTGGTCGACCCGGTGATGGTGGCCAAGGGCGGCCAGCCGCTCCTCGAGGCCGACGCCGAGACCGCCCTGACCCGCGAGCTCTTTCCGCTCGCGGCGCTGGTCACGCCGAACGCGCCCGAGGCGACCGCCCTCACGGGCCTGGCCATTCACGACGCGGCCGACCTCCGGCGCGCGGGTGAGCGCATCCTCGAGATGGGGCCGCGCGCGGTCTACATGAAGGGCGGGCACCTCGAGGGGCCGGAGGTCGTCGACGTGGTCGTCCGCGCCGGCGGCGACCCGATCGTTCTTCGCGGGCCCCGGATCGAGTCACGCTCGACGCACGGCACCGGCTGCACGCTCGCGTCGGCGCTCGCGGTCTCTCTCGCCCAAGGGCTCGATCTCGAGGCGGCCGCTCGCCGCGCCCGCGAGTTCGTCACGCGCGCCATCCGGGCCGCCCCCGGTCTCGGCACGGGGCATGGGCCGCTCGGCCACGGCTGGCCTCTCCGCGACACGAACGCTCACTCGTAGCGCGGCTTTCTGCCTTTGCGCTTTTTCTTGCGCTGCTTCTCGCCGATCGACAAGCGGCCCCACGCGTAGGTGACGCGCTTGCGAAAGGCGCCGTTGTCGTCGCCGCCGTGGATGAAGATGCTCTCGGCCGACTCGGTCTCACCCGTCGTGGGCTGCCAGTCCTCGGTCGCGACGAACGTGAGCGGGACGAGCTCGAGCGCGGGCGTCTCGCGCGCGATCACCACCCCGCACCATTTGCCGCTCTTGGCGGGGCCGCAGCCACCGCCGAGGAGCAGTCGCTCGTTGCCGGCCGGGCGCCACGCCCAAGCCCGCTCGGCGTCGAACGCCGGCACGGCGTGGTCGCCGCCTACTCCGCCGTCTCGCGGCGGTCCCTCGTCGAGCGACCCGAGCTCACGGGCGAGCTTCTCGAGCCGCGCGATGGTCGCCTCGTCGTTGGTCAGTAGCTTGAGCGCCGGCCCCCGATCGACCTCGAGGACGACACGCGCCGCGTTGGCCGGGCCGGCGCAGCAGCGGACGCCGAGCTCGGGTCGGCGCGCCGCCGGCTTCTCGGCCTCGGCGTGCGCGCATCGCCCCACGAGCTCGCCGACGCCGCGACCGCCGCGCGTCGCGACGAGCCCCTCGGCCCCGGCGGTGCGGCCGCGCTCCCATTGGCTCGCCGTCCACACGCGCACCGAGCCATGCGTGTCGTGAACGCCGAACGCGCTCTTGCAGCCAGCCAAGAGGCCGATCGGGTTGACACTCCCCCTGCCCTCTTCACCGCAAGCCTCGGGCCGATACGCGTTGCCGTAGGGATAGGCGGTGTTCGCGGGCCCCTTGCATGCCCGCTCGAGCTCGAGCTCGGTGCAGAGCCGCTTGTCGTCCTTTTCACAACGCTGGCGCGCCTCGTCCCATGTCAAATGACCATCGGGGATCGCGCCGGCCTCGTTCGGGTACGGGTAACGATCGATGAAGAACCCGCCCATCTCGACCGGCTCGCCTGCCATTTCGGCGTCGGGCACGCGCGGGATGCGGTCCTTCGGCGTCCCGGCGAGGAGCGTGCCGGCGGGGATCCACACCATCCCCGGCCGCGGCTTGGGGGCGGCGGGGGCGGTGCCCCAAGGCGGCGCCGCCTCGGCCGACGCACCCGGCTCGGCGGCGCGGTCCGAGCACGCGGCGAGGAGCAGGGCCCCCCAGACTGCTCTACTCGCCATCCCTCTCGCGGAGCCCGAGCTCCTTCATCTTGAGCTGCAGACCCTTGCGCGAGATCTTCAAGAGGCGGGCAGCGTGGGTGACGTTGTTCTGCGTCTGTTTCAGCGCCCGTTCGATCAAGTCGCGCTCGAGACGGCTCATGGCTGCCTTCACTTGCTCCTTCAAACCGTCCGAGGGAGCGGGCCCCTCGCTCGCCGCCGGCTCCTGAGGCGGTGGCACCG
>CALKVR010000108.1 GCA_938004815.1 uncultured Polyangiaceae bacterium
CACCACGATCGAGAGCGTCGAGCGCGAGCGCGTCGAGGCGGCGGTGGCGGGTCTGCGGGATCTGATCCAGGTCCTCGCTCTGGGGCGCCCGGTCGAGGCGGGCGATCGTGTCGCCTGCCCGAACGGGGGCCCCGACTTCGAGATCTCCTTCTACTTTCCCGGGGTGACGGCGCCGCCGGTCCACTTCGACGAAGACGAGCGCGTTCTCCAGGTCGCGCGCGCGACGCCGTCGGTCTAGCCTCGGGCCCCATGCAGATCGAGAAATCCGCCGCCGAGGCGGTGCGTCACGTCGAGAGCGGCCAGCGCGTGTTCGTGCACGGCAGCGCCGCCACGCCGTCGTCGCTCTTGAAGGCGCTTCTCGAGCGCGCCGGCGATCTGACGCGCGTCGAGCTCGTCGCCATCAGTACGCTCGGGGCGCTCGAGTGGGACACACCCGCGGTGCGCGAGCACTTCTTCCTCAACTCGCTCTTCGTGTCGGCCAACGTCCGCGACTGGGTGAACGAGGCGAACGGCGACTACACGCCGGTGTTCCTCAGCGAGATCCCGGGCCTCTTTCGCAAGGGGGTCCTCCCCATCGACGTGGCGATCGTCCAGGTCTCGCCGCCCGATCGTCACGGCTACTGTTCGCTCGGGACGTCGGTCGACGCCGCGCTCGCGGCCGTCTCGACGGCCAAGGTCGTCATCGCGCAAGTCAACCCGCGAATGCCGCGCACGCTCGGCGACGGGCACATCCACACGTCGCGCATCCACTTCGCCATCGAAGAGACGAGCGAGCTGCCCGAGGTGAGCTACGCGTCCGAGGCCGACGCCGCCACCGAGGCGATCGGTAAGTCGGTCGCTGCCCTCATCGAGGACGGCTCGACGCTCCAGATGGGGATCGGCGGTATCCCCGACGCCGTGCTCCGCTACCTGGGCGGTCACCGCGGCCTCGGCGTGCACACCGAGATGTTCAGCGACGGCGTCGTCGATCTGGCCGAGCGCGGCATCATCACCAACGAGCACAAGCGGGTCGAGCCCGGGCGCATCATCAGCACGTTCGTCCTCGGCACCCGCAAGGTCTACGATTTCGTCGACGATAACCCGCTCGTCAGCCTGCGCGACGTCTCGTGGGTCAACGACACGTCGGTGATCCGCAAGAACGAGCGTGTGGTCGCGATCAACAGCGCGCTGCAGATCGACCTCACCGGCCAGGTCTGCGCCGACTCGCTCGGCACGCTCCAGTTCTCCGGGATCGGCGGGCAGATGGATTTCGTGCGAGGGGCCGCGCTCTCACCCGGCGGCAAGCCGATCATCGCCCTGCCGTCGGTCACCAAGAAGGGCGTCTCGCGGATCTGTCCGATCTTGAACCCCGGCGCCGGCGTCGTCACCACCCGCGGCCACGTCCACTACGTGGTCACCGAGCACGGCGTCGCCAACCTCTACGGCAAGGGCTTGCAGGAGCGGGCGCGCCTCTTGATCGGTATCGCCGCGCCCGAGCACCGCGAGAGCCTCGAGCGGCAGTATAACGATCGGTTCGTGCGCCGCGGCGCTTGACGGTGAGCGGTCCTAGCGACAGACGCTCTCGAGCTCGATCGTGGGGCAGACCGAGCCGGCGCAGGTACCGTTCGCCGCGCGGCACGTGCCTGCGTCGCAGAACGTGCCCATGGGACAGCTCGCCGGCCCCAAGCACTTGCCCGACGCGCCCGCGCTCACCTTGCACGTGTACGAGAGGCCTTCGCCCGCGACGCACGCCAAGCCCTCCCGGCAGGCCTGCGGGCCGGGCAAACAGGCGCCGCCGCTCCCAGGGTGGGGGCCGCACGTCGGCCCGGTCGCGGACGGTACGCAAGTCAACCCCACGGCGCAGCTGCTCACGATGCCGGGATCGTCCGCGCAGGGAGCCCCCGTCATCCGCTCTAGGCGCCAGATGCAGGTTCCGTCGCCGTCGCCGGTCAGGGCGCACTCGCGGCTCCCCGCTTCGGGCGGCGACGCGCAGTCATCGGTGCCCGAGCAAACCTCGCCCGGAAGTCGCGGACCTTCGGCGATCGCCGTGAACAGCCCGGGGCAGAGCGTCGGAACCTGCGCCGGGCCGGGCAGGAACGTACACGCGGGTGCGCTGTCGATGGCCGCTTCGAAGCTCTCGACGCAGGCGTCGATCGCCTCGGCGCGGACCTCGCGACCGTCGTCTTCGGCTTCGATGATGAGCCGCATGACCACGTTGCGCACGGCGGTGACGCAGTCTTCGCCCGGCACGTCTCGGCCGGTCTCGCGACAGCAGGTGGCCGCCCCCTCGCAGACGACGGCGCCGATGGCGTCGGCGGCGATGTCGCGAGGTCGAGGCTTGAGGATCTCGGCGTCGCCGAGGCAGCCAGCCGCGAGCGCCGCGACGGGGGTGAGGACGGCCGCGAGGCCGGTGCGCAAGGTAAGCATGGCGCGATCGTCGCAAACCGCGACGCCGGGGTCAATTCGGGGCGCCGACTCAGCGGAGGAGCCAGCGCTCGGCAGAGGGGTCACATTTGACGTGGCCGCCCTGCTCATCGACGCAGGGGCCGAGGCGAAAGCTGCCGTCTGCCTCGAGCTTCGCGCCGCGGGTCCACTGCCACCGCTCGGGCACGGCGTTCCAGACGCCCGTCTCGATGGACGCGTTGTGCCAGCCGAGGTCCTCGGTCGTGGCGGCGATTGTGGCCGAGCGGCACGCGACCCCGCGGGCGTCCGCGCGGCATGCGACGCGGGTACGGGTCGCCGCTTCCCAGGCACCGGTGTCCAGCCGGAGCCACTCGGCCCGGCGCTTCACGTAGTCGAACGACAGGATCGCGGTCCTCGGCTCGACCGTCGCTCCCTCGAGCAGCTCCATCCCCGCTTGGCCGCAGCCGGGGCCGAGCGGGCTCGTGTCGAGCACGACGTCGGTCGGGAACCAGCCACGCTCGGTGCGCACCACGACTCGCTCGATCCAGGCGACGTCCTCCATCCCGTTGAGGACGCGGATCTCGTAGGGCGCTGGCAACGTGACGGCGGGCACCGCCGCGTCGATCGAGCATCCGGGGCGGAGCTCCATGACGAAATGATCGTTCGGCTCGGCCGCCTGAGCGGCGGCGATCTGGGGAGCGCTGATCGCCGTGTGCCGGCGACACATCTCGTCGAGCGACGCGTAGGGCGCGTCGTCGAACCAAGTCGCGAAGGTGCCGCGGTTCCCGGCTGCGCCCTCTACCGCGACGTGCGGCATCGCGTCGGGGGCGAGCACCTCGTCGGGCGCCAGGCCGAGGACGGCGAGCTCGGAGAGCGTCACCTCACGGAATCGCGGCTCGGTGCCGGCGCGCGTCTCGAGGACGCGGAGGATGAACGTGCCGCCCTGGCGATCGATCGGGATCGACTGCGGCTTGCGTTCGTTCGGATCGAGCTCGAACACGCCGACCACCTCGCCGCCGCGCTCGACGGCGACCTTGGCGACGCGATGGTTCTTCACGAACTGGTCGCCGCGCGGCGTGACGCGGTCGTAGCCCACCGTGAGCTCGAACCGTCGCACCCACGCTCGAGCGGGGACGTGCACGGTGATGCTCGGCGTCAGATCCCCGGACTTGGAGTTCCAGGCGGTCTCGGCGCGGCGATCGACGAGGTGCTCGGGGGCGTCGGTAGCGTTCTCGACGCGCGACGAGACCGTCACGCTTGCCAGCGTGCGGTGGAGCAGATCGACGACCACGTCGGGGCTCGTCGGCTCGGGGGGCGTGGGCTCGGCCGCCTCCTCCGGCAGCGCCGCGACCTCGGGCCCCGTCCGGAGCGGCGCCTGGCTCGCAGCCGACCACGAACAGACAGCCCGCCGCAGCGCACCAGCCCCGAAGACCCATCGGAGGCCCTACGCCGGCGCGCGCCGGCCTATTCCGCGCCGCCGGCCCAGCTCGCCCGCTCGGGGCTCAGCCGCTCTGCGCCTCTTCGATGGCGTCGGTGCGGCGCTCGCGGCGGTTGCACAAAAGCTCGCGCTTGCGGACGCGCACGGCGTCGGGCGTCACCTCGACCAGCTCGTCGGCGTCGATCCACTCCATCGCCGTCTCGATCGTCAGTGTGCGGGGCACCGCGAGCATGACGTTCTCGTCTTTGCCGTGGTTGCGCACGTTCGAAAGTTTCTTCTCTTTGATCGCGTTGACGTCGGTGTCGTTGGGCCGGTTGTGCTCGCCGATGATCATGCCCTCGTACACGTCGACCCCGGGCGTGATGAAGAACACGCCGCGCGCCTGCAGGTGGTGGAGGGCGTAGGGGGTGGCGGTGCCGACGCGGTCAGCGACGATCGCGCCGTTCTGGCGGCGCATCATCGGGCCGCCCCACGGTGCCCAGCCCTCGAAGAGCG
>CALKVR010000109.1 GCA_938004815.1 uncultured Polyangiaceae bacterium
GCCTACGGCCCCGTAGACGGGCGTGTGGCCAGGCTGGTGGAGGAGCACGACGCCCGGGACCACGAACGCCAGGCCGCCCAGGGTGCCGCTCAGCGACGCGATCATGAAAGCGTCTTGCGTGTCGCCCTCGGGCGAGAGCTCCCACAGGCAGCTCGAGACGAGCCCCACGCCCAACCCCAGCGAGCCGAGCACCGTCAGACCAAAGCCGGCGTCGCGCGTGGGGTTGCCCGGCTGGTAAGGCGCGACCCCTGGCGGTGGCGCGACCTTTTCCGTGGTGGCGGGGTCGACCTTGCGACCCAGCCGCGACACGCACCGGCCGACGTCCGCGTCGAGCAGGCAGCGCACGCCGTCTTCACGACACGCGGTCGACGCTTCGCACGCCGTTTGCGATCGCGCGACGCAGACTTCGCCCTCGGCCGCGCACCGGCCGTTGCGCCGGCACTCGTACGACTCGGAGCACGCGTCGCCCGCTTCGGTCGCGACCAGCTCGTCGGCGCGAAGCTCGCCAGCGGCGGCGAGCGTCGCGAGGGCGGCGGCGAAGAACGGAGCGCGCACGAGAGACGAGGCTACTCGGTCGGCGCCGCGCACGGCGCGCGCGATGCCGACGGTTTCTTGCTCGCGCGGGCTCAGTTGGCGGCGGGGACGTTCACGAACGGCGTGTACGCCCGGCATTGCTGCGCCCGCAGCGACGGGCAAGCGGGCAGGGGGCTCGGCGCCGTGACGCCGCCGAGCACCGGGAGCAACACGCTCGAGGGGTGGGCGGCGTCGTGGCCGATGTCGTAGGTCACGTCTTCGGTGAAGGTCGCGAGCGCGAACCGCCACGATGCGCGGCTGTCGCCGGGGGTATCGACGAGGACGCGGATGCGCGAGCCGGCGCGGAACACGTGGCTGAATGCGGGGATGCCGACGCGCGCCTCCGTCCACTCGCCGGGGACGAGCATCGCCACGTCCTCTTCGCGGTACGTGTGCTCGGGCCACAGCGCGGTCGCGTTCGGGGCGAGCGCGCGGACGCTCGCGCGGAGCCAGCCCGTCTGGATGAACATCTCTTGCCCATCGGGGCGCACCTCGGTGAGGTTCACCTCGAGATCGGCGTCGTCGACGGGCGAGCGGATCCAGAGATCGACGCTCGCCGACCCCATCATCACCAGGTCCTGGGCGAGGGGCGTGCTTTCGAACACGACCGCCATCCCGTCGCCCGGCGCTTTCCAATCGTACGCGGGGAGCTTGTCCCAGACGTCGCCGCCGGGCGCGAGGATGCCGCGCTGCCCCGCCTCGGGATCGAGATCGAAGCTCGACGCCGCGCTCGGCGCGACCGGCATGGCGCCCGTCATCGTGCCGTCGGGCTGAAAGTAGAAGCGCGTCGGCGTCGTCTCGGGCGCGGGCCACTGATCGAACCAGCGCTCGAACGTCCCCTCGGGCGCGCCCGGGTCGGCGCCGCCGCCGCTCTCGAAGATGACGCGCACCTCTTGCTCGGCCTCGTAGGCAGCCTTCGCGTCCTCCCACGTGGCGTAGCCGGCGAAGCGATCGGGCGGGATCTCGAGCGACGAGTCGAAGAACTCGGCGAAGAGGTTGGGCGCGAGGGTGCGGATGAGCGGATCGATGACCGGCACCTCTTCGGCCACGTAGATGTCGAGGAACGCCTTCCACTCGACGAGCACGTGCGGCGCGAACCCGTCGGGGTGGACGCCGTTGTACATCGTGAACCGCTTCGTCGGCGCGTTCGTGAACTGGTCGAACAGCGTGAAGCAGAAGGGCCCCGTCTGCTCGTCTTGCTGCGAGCACGAGATGAACACCGGCACGTCGATCTCGTTGGCGAACGACGTCGGATCGAGCGGCAAGACGATCTCGTCCTCGAAGTAGGGGTTGTTCTGGGCCTTGGCGATCAAGTCGACGCGCTGCGAGTGGAGGAGCTGGTTCTCTTCACAGGTGGTGTCACCGGTGTCGACCATCTCTTGCTCCCAGCCCTGGCCGTAGGGCGCGGCCTTGTCGAGCACGCCCGTGATCCACGCCAAGGCGAAGCCGTCGTTGAAGATGCCGCCGGGCCGCCCCGTCGAGTAGGTGCCGCCGATGACCGAGAGGGGAGAAATCGCAGCCAGGCCGGGCGGCTTGGTGCGCGCGACGAAGAGCTGCGCGTTGCCCGGATAGGACAGACCCGTCATGCCCACCTTGCCGCCCTTGACCCAGGGCTGGGCCGCGACAGCCTCGATGATGTCGTAGCCGTCGAGGAGCTGGAGCGTCTCGAAGTAGTCGAACGCGCCGCCCGAACAGCCGGTGCCGCGCATGTTCACGCCCACCGTTGCGTACCCGTTGAGCCCCGCGATCATCGCGCTCGAGTCTTTGGGCGCGTCGCACAGGACCGGCAGCGTGTTGCACAGGGTGCCGAAGTCACCCAGCGGCTCGCCGGGCTCGGACGGGTTGTACCCCGAGTAGTTCACGACGGTGGGGTAGGGGCCCATCTCGATCGGGCCCGGCAGCGTCACGTACGCCGAGAGCTTCGTGCCGTCGCGCGTCGTGATGTAGTTGTACCCGGGCTGCAGCGACTGCCCGTCGTAGAACGCCTGATCGGGCAAGCTGTTCTCGACGCTCATCACGCGGATTGGCGCGTGCACCTCTTGCGGCGTCAGGCTCGTGCCCACGACCTCGTAGTCGTCGCGCGGCGGCACCTCACGCAGCACCAAGCTGCCGAGCTCGTCGGTCGTGCCCGACGCCACGATGTCTCCCTCGGGCGTCCGCACCTCGATCGTCGTCGACGGCTCGGCGAGCCACACGTGGACCTGCTCGAC
>CALKVR010000110.1 GCA_938004815.1 uncultured Polyangiaceae bacterium
AATGTCGACGATGCCGATGTCGACGACGCCGATGTCGACGACGACGAGCTGCTCGCGCTCGACTGCGTGGTGCTGACGGTCGCGGAAGCAGAGGAGCTCGTGCCGGTGGTCGCGGACGTGGTGCCGCCCGCGATGATGTTCTGGCCGCCTTGGCCGTCAGGCTCCTCACGTTCGTTCGGACAACCTGATGCGGCGAGCGTCAACGCGGCCGCCCCGCCCCAGACGAAGAGAGTTCGCTTCACGGTAGGGAACGTACCGGGAGATTCGCCTGTCACCAACCCTCTCGCGACAGCTCAGCGCACGAGCAAATCGCCAGCCCGTGCTTCGACCAGGGCCCGGTCGTCTTGGTGCTTGACGATGACGCCGAGGGTCTCTCGCACGATCTCGGGGTCGAGCTGGGACCTCCCCAGGACGATCAGCGCACGCGCCCAGTCGATGGTCTCGCCTACGCTCGGCGCCTTGCGCAGATCGAGCTTGCGCACCTTGGCGACGAAGGCAGTGAGCGACGCGGCCAAAGCAGCGTCGATGCCGGGGATGCGCGAGGCGAGGATCTCGATCTCGCGCTCGGGCGGCGGGTAGTCCACGAACGCGTGGAGGCACCTACGCCGCAGCGCGTCGGTCATGTCGCGTGAGCCGTTCGACGTCAGAATGACGAGCGGGGTGTGCTTGGCGCGGACGGTCCCCACCTCGGGGATGGTGATCTGGAGCTCTGCCAGGATCTCGAGCAAGAAGGCCTCGAACTCGGGGTCGGCGCGGTCGACCTCGTCGATCAAGAGGACCACCGGCACGTCGCTCTCGAGGGCGGCGAGGAGGGGGCGCGCCACGAGGAACCGGCGGTCGAAGAAACTGGCTTCGCTGGCGCCGACGGCCGCCACCGCCTCGTCGACGGTCGTCGCGGCCGCGGTCAGGCGCTCGAGCGCCCCGCGGAGCAGCTGCGTGTAGAGCATCTGCTTGGCGTAGTCCCACTCGTAGAGCGCCTTGGCCTCGTCCAGGCCCTCGTAGCACTGGAGGCGCACGAGCGGCCTCCCGAGCGCCAGGGCTGCGCTCCTCGCCAGATCGGTCTTGCCCACGCCGGCCGGGCCCTCGACGAGGAGGGGCCGGCCCAGGGCCACTGCGAGCTCCAGCGCGACCGCGGTGGGGCCGTCACATACATAACCGGTGGCGCGGAGAGCACCCGCCAGCTCTGCGGCCGTCGTCATCTTTGTCGCCGAGAGCGTACCGGCCTCTACGAAGGACTTCTATGTTCCTCGGAAAGCAGAGTAAAAAAGACGTTGGATGTCCGAAGAGCGCGCCGACCTCGTCCGCGTCGACCAGACGGGAGCAGCCCATCCGGTGGGCAGGCTGGCGAGCCAGTGGATGCGCGGCCGGCAGGGCACGTTCCGCGTCATGCCCGGGCCCCGGCACTTGGTCTTCATGCGCCACGTGGGCGAAGACGGCGTGCGCGACGAGCACGACGGCGCGGTCTGCCGGTTGGCGGGCGAGATCACGACGCCGGGTGCCTTGTGCGACATCGTGTCGCTCGTGGGGCAAGCGTCGTGGCGCGGCGAGCTGATCGTCACCAGCCCGGAGGGCACCCGCTCGATCTACTTCGATCACGGGCACGTCATCAAAGCCAACTCGACCGCCGACGGCGAGAAGCTGGGTGAGGTGCTCTACCGCTACGGGGTGCTGAGCCGCGAGCAGGTCGACGACGCCGCCAAGGCGGTCACGAACGAGCTCCGCTTCGGCGAGGCCGCCGTCAAGCTCGGGTTCGTCACGCGCGAGAAGCTGTTCACTGTGATGCAGCGCCAGACCGAGGAGGTCGTCTACGCCGTCCTCTTGGTGGGTGACGGGATGTTCTACTTCCTCGATAATTTCGACGAGTCGAAGATCGCGGTCCACCTCAACATCTCGGTGAGCTCGCTCCTCATGGAGGGCGTCCGGCGGATGGACGAGACGCGGTACTTCCGCGAACGCATCCC
>CALKVR010000111.1 GCA_938004815.1 uncultured Polyangiaceae bacterium
GGGAATCCTTGGTCTCTTCGTCGTCCATGCCGACTCCTATGCCGATCGCAGCGGAGCCGTTTGCGCGCGTCGTCATTTCCGGCGGACTCGCTGGGGCGCTCTGTCGTTACGCAGGGAGCCCCGAGCCGTCCCCGGCGCATCGAACGAGTCTGCCAAGACGCGGGCGATCGCCTCTGCCGCGGCCTTCTTTCGAGGCACGTACCGATCGAGATCCGGCTTCATCATGAAGCACGTCTCGAGCAGGATGCCGCCTCGGCTGCAGAACGTCAGGCTCGGGTGCTGCGACTCGGACGGGTCGCGGTAGCCGGCCCGACCTCTGACCTTGAGACCTACGGCCGCTGCCACCGCCTGGGCGAGCGCGGCACAAAGCGCCGACTTGTCGCGTAGCCCGAAACACTCGACGCCGGTCGCGGGCCGGTCGTGAGAGTTGAAGTGGAGATCGAGCGCGAGGTCCACCCCTCTCAGAAGCGAGAGCGAGACCGATCGGGCGAGGTTCTCCCCTCGGTTCCCATCGCGAAGCACCTGGAAGCCTCGCTTTTCGAGGAGCTCGGTCACGAGCTCGCGTTGCTCGAGCGCGAGGTCGGCTTCGGTGAAGGGGTAGTTGGGGCCCCCCGGGCCAGGGGCTCCGGGATCGCCGCCGCCATGGCCGGCGCTGACGAGGATGGTACGGCTCATGGCCCAGGTCTACGCCGGAGAGGGCTCGACCGTTTGGGCGGGCTCCATCGGCGAACAAAGACGCCGGACGCCCTGAGGGCGCCCGGCGATGTCGGCGACCGGCGGTCGACGCCTACCAGACGGCGAAGCCGGAGGACGACCAGACGGCGAAGCCGGAGGACGACCAAACGGCGAAGCCGGTGGCGCCCGTGCCGCCCGCGGCCGCGTCGCTGCGCAGATCTTCTGCTCCGAGCATGCGCTCGAGCTCACGTTGTGAGCGGAGCTCGACCTTGGCGCGCTTGTTTGCGTTCTTCTTCATGTGAAACTCCTTACGCCGCACGAGGGCGGCGGGGCGCAGCGTGCGCGCCCGGCGTTCGCTGGGCCAAGAACGCTTGGCGTCAGGCCGTCTCGGCCTGGTCGTTCGCCGGCGCCAGCTCGCCCTGCGGGGCGGCGCGGCACGGAACTTTGATCACGAACTCTGCGCCCTTGCCGGGCTCGAGCGGCGAGAGACCGATCGACCCGCCGAGGAGCTCGATGTAGCGACGGCAGAGGTAGAGGCCCAGGCCGGAGCCGGAGGGGGTGCCCGATGCCATGAACGGCGTGAACGCCGAACCGCGCGTGGCGTCGGGGAACCCGGGGCCGTCGTCTCTGACCGTGATGATGGCGTGCTGACCGCTCTCTTCTGCCCGGACGTCGATCGACACGTTGCGCGCGCCGGCCTGCTCGGCGTTGCGCACGAGGTTCGTCACGACGACGCGGAGGTAGTCGGGGGGGCCCTCGACCACGAACCGCTCGGAGGGCGCGGTCACGAGCACCTTGATGCCGGTCGTGTCGCGCGCCCAGGCCTCCAGCACCTGGCGAAGCAAGAACATCGCGTTCGCCGGGCGCGTCCGGCTCCTGAGCTCCTCGAGCGTGCTCGCCACCAGCTTCTGTTCTTCGTGGGCGGCGTCGAGGGTCTCGGCGACGACCTCTTTGGTCGCCGCGCTCAGCCCTCCGTGATCCATCAAGAAGTGCAGGTTGGTGATGACGACCGTCTGCTGGTTCTTGAGCTCGTGCAAGAAGTTGCCGAGGCTGAGCAGGGTCGTCGCGAGCGATGCCTGGAGGCTCTCGTCGGCGATCCGGTCGGCCGCCCCGAACGCTGCGCGCAGCCCCGCGCGCTCGCGATCGGCCTGCCGGCGCTGCCCGGTGAAAAAACTCGCGAAGAGCGTGACGGTGTACGTGCAGACGAGGACGACCGCGATCCCGAAGTCGGGGTCGCCGAGCGCGAGAGCGGCCGCGAGCGGCAACGCCAGCGCGCCCGCAAACACCCACGAGAGGGCGTAGACCCGCGCCGGCATGGCCAGGAGCATCAGCGCGTGGATGATGGCGATGGGCAGACCGAACGCGGGCCGGGTGCTGACCGCGGCGTACGTGAGGGCGCCGGAGTACCCGACGTTGTCGAGCAGCGTCGCGATCTCGCCCACGGGCCCGCGGCAGCCGTTTCGCCACGCCGTCAGCGTCAGCGCGCCGCCCGCAAGGACCAGCCCGATCGACACCCACGGCCTCGAGAACTCGGCATGGTCGGCGACGTGGGGGAAATAACCGATGACGAGGAGCACCGAGACCAGCGCGAACACGGCCCCGGCGATGCCACCGGGCGAGGAGCCGGCGGTCGCCTCCTCCGGGACGTACGATCCTCTCCAGGCGCCCCACAATCTGCGCAAACGACGCTACCTCCGGGCCGAGCAGCGTAGCACCCGCACACGCAGCGGTCTTGGCCCTGCATTTGAACAGGCGTTATGGCCTCGGCATGACCCGCATCACGTCGCTCGGAGCGTACGTCCACACCGTGCACGCCGAGATCGCGCGAGCGTGCGAGCGCGCGCCTCTCTGCTCGGAGCACCGCGCGCGAATCGACGCGACCGTTCGGCTGCCCCGCGCGCGAGCGCACGAGAACCCCGAGGGCGATCCGCTCGCGCTGCTCTACCTCGTCGCGCGAGCGCGCGGCCGCGCCGTCGACCAGGCGACCGTGCTGACGGGCGCGGCCTACATGCTGTACGTGCTCGCGCTCGATCTCTTCGATGACGTGCAGGACGACGATCTGGAGGGCAAGCCCTACGCGGCGGCCACGCGCCCCATCGCGATCAACGGCGGCATTACGCTCCTCTTCCTCGCGTACGACACGCTGCGCCGCGCCGTCGGTGAGCAGCCGCTCCGTGCCGGTCGCGACCTGCTCTCGGCGTTCAGCGCCACGAGCCTCTTGGCGGTCGCGGGGCAAGAGCTCGATCTTCTGGGACAAGCTCGATCCGTCACGAGAGACGAGGTCATCCGCATCCAGCGCGCCAAGACCTCGAGCGTGACGCTCGCGGTGACGTGCGGCGCGATCCTCGGTGGCTTCCACCGAGCTGAGCGTCGTGCGCTGGAAGGCTTCGGCCGTGATCTCGCCTCGTTCGTCCAGATCCGCGACGACCTGCGCGACATCTTCGGCAAGGCGGTCAGCCCGGATCTCGCCGCGCGGACACCGACGTACCCGATCGCCTGCATGCTGGAGCATGAGGATGACGAAGTCAGGCTCGCGTTCGCGCGCCTCGCGGAGATGCTCCCGAGCTCGCTCCCCGATATCCGGGAGCTCTTCTATCGGTCGGGGGTCGTCGAGCGCTGCGCCGTCGAGATGGAGCGGCTTCGTACGCGGATGCACCGGCGGATCGCGGCAGACCTGCGCCCGGGCCCGGAGCTCCGCGCCGTCCTGAGCATCGTCGATGGGCTCGCGGCCAGCGTTTACCGGCCGAGCGCCGTCCCCGCGAGCCGTGCGCTCTTCGAGCCCCAGACGGGCTGGCACCGGCTCGTGCGGGCCGAGGTGCGCCGCTTCTGTGAGCGGATGGCGCCGGCCGGTTTCACCGAGGCGCCGCGCCTCGTGCCGTGGTCGCGACCGCACTGGATGTACCTGAGCGGCGAGGGGGTGATCTTCTACCCCGACGTGGAGGGCATGCCCGAAGAGACCCTCCGGTTTCAAGCGCACCTGCTCGGTACGCGTCGCCTCGACCGGGTCGTGGAGCTCGTTCGTCGACAGCTCCCGGCGGTGGTGGCGCACGAGCTGTTCCATTGCTGGCGCGATCGCGCGGGGCGGCTCTCGGGCGACCACTGGCACGAGGAGTGGGCGGCGAACCGCCTCGCGGTGGCGTACCTCTCGACCTACGAGCCCGAGACGCTCGCCGCGACGGCGGCGCTCGCAGCCAAGGTGATGGGGCGGCTCGCGGCGCGCTGGGAGGCGCCCGTTGCCGCCGTCCTCGCGCGCTGCGAGGTGGCGGGCGCGGACGACGACGGCTATGGCATGGACGTCGAGGGGGTGGCGGTCGCGACGCTGGCCATGGTGGGGCGACTGGCGGAGACGCCGTCTCGCCTCGATATCGCGCTCGCGGACCTGTTGGGCAACCGGTCTACGCCGGTGGAAACAAGAACGCCATCAAGAGAGGCATGTTCAGAGGCTTCTCGAAGACGCGGTCGGCGTGGTGTGCTCCCGTCAAAGCGGATGCCTTCGTCCCCGTCATCAAGAACACCTGCCGCAGACAGTCGAACTCGACGCGCCAGCGCGCGATGAGCTCGGTCCCCGTCGGCACATCGTCGCCCAGCCAATAGTCGCAGAGGAGCGTGTCGGGCTTGGACGCACGGAGGTGCGCCTCGGCCTCGTCTGGCGTCGAGGCCACGAGGATTTCTCGAAAGTGCGAGGCGAGGTACCGCTTCAAGCTGCGGAGGATCTCCGGCCGGTCGTCGAGGATCAGCAGGGTTCTCGTGGGCTCTTGAGCCATGCCTCGGTTGGGATGGCTCCTATCGTATCCGCCTCGTCGCGTCACCCAGGTCGGCGAGCGGCTGGCCTCGGCGCACGGCGTGCGCGAAACTTTCCAGCGCGGCGGCCCGGCCTCACGCAGCGTCTGCGTCCATCCGGTGATCCTTGGTCTCATGGATGAACAGACCGCCGACGATCAACGTCACGAGGCAGACGCCGATCGGATAGATGAGCCCGGTGTACATCGCGGCGGCGCCGAAGGTCGTCTTGGCCCAGACGGACGTCGTCACCGCGGTCGCGATGAGCGGAAGGAAGCCGCCGAACCACCCGTTGCCCAGGTGGTAAGGAATGGACATCGAGGTGTACCGAATCTTGGTCGGGAACAGCTCGACCAGGAAGGCGGCGATGGGGCCGTACACCATGCACACGTAGACCATCTGCAGCGCGAGGAGCGCGACGATGCCAGCGCGCGCGGCGGTCGAGTCGATACCCGCGAGGTACGCCATCGCCATGTAGATCGGGACGTACGTGAGCGCGGCGAGCGCACAGCCGCCGAGGAGGATCCGCTTGCGGCCGATGCGATCCGAGAGCCACCCGAAGTAGACGAACAGCGGGGTCGTGAGCGCGAGGGCGATGGACAAGAGGACGTAGGAGGTCCGCCAATCGAGCCCGAGCGCCGTTTGAAGGAACGTCAGCGCGTAGAACTGGCCCGTGTACCACACCACGCCCTGGCCCGCGGTCGCTCCGAACAGCGCGACGAGCACGTAGCGGCGCGCGAGCGGGCTCGTGAACGTCTCCTTGAGCGGGTTCTTCGACGTCTTGCCGGCCGCCTTGAGGCGGCTGAAAAGGGGCGACTCGCGCATCTTGACTCGCACGTAGAGCGACACGCCGAGCAGCGCGAACGAGATGAGGAAGGGCACCCGCCAGCCCCACGCCTTGAACGCAGCCTCGCCGAAGCCGAGGCGCGTCGAGCCGATGACGCCCATGCTGACGAAGAAGCCGAGCGTGGCCGTCGTCTGGATGAAGCTGGTGTAGTAGCCGCGGCGCTCGTCGGGCACGTGCTCCGCCACGTACGTCGCGGCGCCCCCGTACTCGCCGCCGAGCGCCAGCCCCTGCAAGAGGCGCAACAGGACGAGCATGACGGTCGCCGCGATGCCCCACGACTCGTAGGTCGGCAAGAGCCCGATCAGGGCGGTCGCCATCCCCATCGTCGCCATCGTGATCAGGAACGTGTACTTGCGTCCGACGAGATCGCCGACGTGACCGAACACGATCGCGCCGAGCGGGCGCACGCCGAAGCCCGCTCCGAACGTGGCCAGGCTGGCCAGGAGGGCGGCCGTCTCGTTGCCGGGCGGGAAGAAGAGGCCGCCGAAGAAGATGGCGAGGCTGCCGTAGAGATAGAAATCGTACCACTCGAAGAGGGTGCCCAGCGACGACGCGAAGATGACGCGGCGGATCGTGCGCTTGTCGACGTCAGCTTCCATCGTCGCCCCCGATAGCAAGAGACCGCCGCTCGATCCAGCGCAGGTAAGCGCGCGGCGGAAAGAAGGCGAGGGCGATCCCGGTCGCGGTGACGATCGCGAGGACCGAAACGATCGCGAGCGCCCAGCCGTGCTCGCGGAGACCGGTGCCGTAGATGACGCGGTGGACGACGCTCGTCGTGTACGCGAGCGCGGAGGCGCCGATGGCCGTGCCCCAGAGCGCGACACGGTGCACGACGAACGGCTCGGCCAGACCGAGCCGCGCCCGCCTGCGGAGCTGCGCGTGGAAGCGGAAGCACTCGATCGCCATCCACGCCGGGCCCGCGCCGCGCGCCGCGAGCCCCAGCGGGATCCAAGGGCCGGACATGGGCGTGCTGTCGGCGTACCGCAGGTACTGACCGGAGCCCACCTCGCCCCAAAGCGCGGCGGCGATGCCGAGCCCCAAGAGCGCGGCGAGGGCGGCCGCCCAACGCTTGCCAGGATGGAAGACTCGCCAAGCGAACGCGATCAGAGCGAGGACGCCGATACACTCGATCGACAGACCAACGGCGGTGAGGGTGCGGCGTAGCGCTTCGGTCCCCTCGATGAACAGCTTCGCGCCCGTGCCCACCGCGAACGCGAGGAAGCCGACGCAGAGAAGCGCGGTCGCGAGGAGCGTCTCGGGGAGCTTGCGGGTGCGAACGGCGAGCCCGAGCACGCGCAGCCCGACGACGAGCGAGCTCACCATGAAGAGGCCCAGGCAGACGAGCGCGACGATCTTCATGGTTTTCGCTCCCGGGTGGGGCTCCGACCGAGCCGTTCGAAGACGTCGTAGGCGCTGTCCTGCGGTAGCGCAGGCATCTGGCTCGCCCATGCGCGGAGCGCAGCGAGCAAGCGTTCACACAAGAGATCCGGGTCCGGCACCTTGCGCTTGCGCAGGGCGTCCGGCATGAGCCGGGTGATCACGACGCCCAAGTGGGCGGGCGAGACCGTCGAGGCGTCGAGGCCGGCGTCCTTGAGCACGAGCCGAATCGTGCCGCGCGCCTCCAGCCGGGAGAGCGGCGTCGTGCGCTCCAGCTCGTCGGCGAGCCACTCGAAGACGCGCGACTCGCTCATAAGCCCATCGTCACCACCGTGCCATGATGGTGCGGGCGAAGATCGGCGGTCAACTGAGGCGCCGGAACCGCGGATGCGATCGCCAGGCTCTCGCACGGTGTGCCGCGAGGAGCGAGATGGAGGCTCATCTTCCGATGTCCGCGCACATGTTGCATCTGCGCAACGTTTACGGGTCGATCATCGGGTGGTCTGATCACTTTGATGACAGCACCGAAGGCCGCAGGCTCGCTCCCGCAGGCGTCGCTCGCGCGCGTGCTGCTCCAGCTCTTCGAGCAGCGGCTCTCGGGCAGCCTCGAAGTCGCAGAGGATGGCGGCGGCACGGCGACGCTGGTGCTCGTGCGCGGGCGCATCACCAAGGTCCGGACGACCGCGGCCGTCGCGTACCTCGGAACGGTCCTCTACGAGCTCGGCTTCATCGACGGCGGCGAGCTCGACGCCTCGCTCCTCCAGATGGCCAAGAGCCGCTTGGCCCACGGCCGCGTGCTGCTCGACCGCAAGTCGATCACGCGTGAAGAGCTGGCGGCGGGGCTTCGCGAGCAGCTCCACCGAAAGATGACGTACCTCCTCGGAGCAGCCACGGCGGCGACGCCGAGCTTCCACGCCGACACCGATCGGTTGCCCGCGTACGGGGGGCACGATTGGGTCCTCGTCGACCCGCATCCCGCGATCTGGCGCCACATCCGCGACAGCGTGCCCGCCGATCAGGTTCGCGGGCTCCTCACGCGGCTCGGCGATCGGCCGTGCAGGCTGGCGGCTGGCGCGGCGGTGGAGCGTTTTCTCTTTCAGGCCGACGAGCGCTCGGTCGTCGAATGCCTGCGCATCAAGCCGCTCACCGTCGCCGAGCTGCATGCCCTCGGCGCGTTGCCTCCGCCGACGGTCGGCCTGCTGCTCTTCTGCCTGTTCTTCACGAACCAGATCGAGACTCTGGGTGCGGCGTCGGCGACGCCGTCGGCCTCGCGCGCGCCGTCGCCCGGCGTGTCGCAGACGCGGCCCGCCGTCGGTCACGTCGACCGCGCGAGCATCATTCGCGCGCGGGCGCGCGCGATCGGCGCGGAGACGTTCCATCAGCGGCTTGGGGTCGGCGAGGGAGCGACACGGGCCGAGATCGAACGAGCGTTCACGGCGTTGGCCGCGAAGTGGGATCCTTCGGCGTTGCCTCATGAGCTCGGTGCCGTCCGCGACGACTGCGCGCGTGTCCTGCTCGCGCTCGGCGAGGCGTACCAGGCGCTGCGCGAGAGGCGGCGCGACGGCCGCACCGAGACCCGACCCACGAAGAGCGCGTTCGAGCGCGCGAAGGCGTGCCTCGCCAACGGGGACCTCGACGAGGCCGAGCGGCTGGCGCACGAGGCGCACCGCGAGGCCCCTGACGCTGCGGATCCGATGGCGCTGCTCGCGTGGATCGAAGCGCAACGTCCCGGGCGAACCGGCGTCGCGGAGACGCTCCGATCGATCGCGACGCTCGACGCCGTCAACCACCTCGATCCGCTCTGTCAGGACGCGCTCTACTACCGCGCGCAGCTGCACTCTCGTCTCGAGAACCACCGCAGCGCATTCCGCGATCTGCGTACGCTCCTCGAGATCAACCCGAAGCACCTCGACGCGATGCGCGCGTTCCGGCTGTACCAGTTCAGGGTGCGCAGCGGCTCCGTGCGCATGCGCGCGGTCGACCCCCACCTCTTGCCGCGCGGCACGACGAGCGGCGTGGTGCCCAAGCTGGGCGTGCTCGCGTCGGGCAAGCTCAAGCGCGGCTGACGACCCGTCGGCGGGTCACGCCGCGCGGAGGATCGCGGTGCGCGAGGGCTCGGCGCGCGATATCGGCCCGCTCCGCTCGCCGCCGTCGAGCTCCCACGGATCGAGCCGCGGGCCGCAGTGGGTGTTTCCTCCGAACGCTTTGAGCTCGATCACGTAGTCGCCGGCGACGGCGACGGGCACGCTGATCGCTTCGTCGGGGCGGGGCGTCATCGGGAGCGATCGAACGAGCCGCTCGACGACGGCCTTGCCGCCCGGATCGCGGACGCGGACGAGGACGGGGCCGGAGGCGTCGTGTGGACAGACCAACGAGAGGCGGACGCGGCCATCGACGACCCGGTGGTCCAAACAGGCGACGACGAGGTCGTCGAGGTCGGCCAGGACCTCGATGCGGAGTGCGTTCGACATATCGGCCCTTACACCGTCGCGCGCGCCGACTTTGAGGCGGGTACGTCAAAAGGCGCGGTGTGAAACCTCGTATGGCCAGGTATGAGGGCATCCGACGGCGCGCTCGCTACCCTGTTCGACACCGATCCCGGGGGCTCCGGCGTGCGAACGGTGGCGCAAGGAGATGCGTCTGCCTGGGAGGTCGCCGGCCGCTTTCGCCTCCACGGCATGGTGGCCCGGGGGGCGATGGGCGCGGTCTACCGGGCGACCGACATGGAGAGCGGCGCCGCGGTGGCGGTCAAGGTGCCCTTTGGTGCCGGCTGGTCGGCGATTGGTGGCGCGACCGAGGGCAGCGCGCTCGCATCCGTGAGCGCGCCGTCGATCCCGCGCCACGTCGCCGAGGGCGACGCGGCGGAGCCGTACCTCGCGATGGGGCTCTGCGAAGGGACCCCGCTCCTCGAGCGCTTGCGTGATGCGGCTCCATTCGCCGCTCCGATGGCCCTCGGCACCGCGCGCCGCGCGGCGGCCGCGCTCGCCGCCGTGCACCTCGCGGGTTGGGTTCACCAGGACGTCAAGCCTGGCAACTTCGTCCTCGCAGACGACGGCACGCTCAGCCTCGTCGACTTTGGT
>CALKVR010000112.1 GCA_938004815.1 uncultured Polyangiaceae bacterium
GCGCGATCGCCGGCTCGTAGACGAAGCACGAGGCGGCCATGAAACGCCGCCTCAGGCTGTCGATCGTCGCGACCGAGGTAGCGGATGCGAGCCAGATTCGGGAAGGGTCGTCGAGGCTCTCGAGGAGGTTCTTTGCGGCCGGTGTCATGTTGCTGCATCGACTCTCGCAAATTCGGTTCCAAGCTACTCGACGACCCTCTCCTGGCGGTCGCTGGCTGCCCGCGACTCTCTCGGCTCAGGCGCGGGGGTACGCCTGGTCTTTCTTGGGGACGCCCTCTTCGCCGACGGTAGAGATGCTCTTCGCGCCGTGCAGCTCGAGCAGCTCGCGTGCGCGCTTTCGCTCCTTGCCGTCCTCGACGTGGATGGAGACGAGGATGCCTCCGCCCTTGATCTGCGTCTCGTACTGCTTCGCCTCGATCTCGGGGATGCCCATACCGACGAGCGCACCCGAGAGGCCGCCGACGGCGGCGCCTGCGCCGGCGCCGCCGAGCGCGGCCATGATCGGTCCGGCCGCGATGAACGGCCCGAGGCCCGGGATCGCGAGGGCGCCGATGCCGGCCAGGAGGCCGAGGGCCCCGCCGATGGCGCCACCGGTGACGCCGCCCACCGCCGCGCCCTCGGGCGCTTTGGTGTTCTTCTCGAAGGCGAAGTCGCGTGTCCCCTCCTTGTCGGGAAAGACGACGGAAATGTCATTGGATGAGAAGCCGGCGGCCTGCAGTCCGGCGACGACGTTCTCTGCTTGTTGGGTGCTCGAGAGCATCCCCACGACGGCTCGATTTGCCATGATTTGGTTCTCCGAATCGATTCAGTTGGTCTTCACTTCGAGCTGATTGTCGACGCGCTTTACGCCGGCCACCGACGACGCCACCTTGGCGATGTCGGTCTTCTCCTGGTCGGTCTTGACCGGGCCGCGCAGGGTCACCACGCCGTCGGCGGTCACGACCTTCACGTTCTTGGCGTCCATCGAGAGCGCCTCGTTCTTGACCAGATCCTCGCGGATCGTCTTGGTGATGCCGAGATCGACCTCGTTCTCCTTTTGATCGACGGGCGTCTTGGTGTCGGCCGAGCGGTCACGCTCGTTCTTGTCCGTGTTGTCGGCCTGAGCGCTCTTGGTTTTGTCTTCGGTGGGTTTCTGGTCGCAGCCGATTGCGGTGGCGCACGCTGCGAGCGCGATGATGACGATGGTCTTCATGTGTCTTCCCTGGGCATCGATGCGGGCGCGCGCACTCTCGACGAAGTTGGCGACCGAACCGGTGCGCCGCTTGTCGCAACACCCGCGCCAACGACAAACTGCGGTGATCGGCCGAGTCACCGAGGTGATTCCGCCACGCTGTCTCGTAGGCGCCGAGGCAGAAGCTCCCAGCGCGCCGAGTGCTGCTTCGACGCTACGGCAACGCCACGTCAGTCAGACGTCTTCTTCAGGAGCAGCGCGGCGAGGTCAGCAGGCTCCGCAGACGGCGCAGGCGTCGAAGCAGCAGTCGCCGTAGCTCACGCACGCCGCGTCGCAGTAGCAATTGCCGGCCGAGACCCCGCAGTCGCAGGTCGAGCACGAGTTCGGGTCGTACGGGCAATCACTCGGACAGTTGCACTCGTCTTCGCCTGCTTCGCACGTCACGTTGCCGCAGACGGGGGGGCACACGCCGCAGTCGGCCGCGCAGCTCGAGCACGTCTCGCCTGCTTCACACGTCGCGTCGCCGCAGACCGGCGGGCAAGCGCCGCAGTCGGCCGCGCACGTCGAACAGTCTTCGCCCGTCTCGCACGAAGCGTTGCCGCAGACCGGCCCGCTGCCGCTCGATGAGCTCGAGGTGCTCGTCGCGGTCGAGCCGGCCGAGCTGGTCGACACCGTGGTCGAGGTTTGCGGGTTGCCGCTCGCCTGGCTACCGGAGGCGGCCGACGAGGCTTTCCCGCTCGCCTGCGACCCGCCCGCGCCCTCGCCCAGCGAGTCGTTCGACGACTCGAGGGTGTCGCCGTGGGCGCAGCCCCAGAGCCCCAAGCAGAGCGCGCCGACAAGCGTCGCACGCAGCAGCCGACCGTCGAGCGCCGCCGAGCCGGTGACCATGCCTCGATGGTACCGTTTGGCCATGCGAGAGATCAACGATGCCGCAGAGCTCGCGCGGGTCCTGGATGCCGGCGAGCCGCTCGCGGAGGTCGTGATCCGCGGGCTCGATCTTCGGACGGGCGCTGCGCCGTTGATCGAGCGCTCGCTCGAGGGGACGGTGCTGCTCGGGTGCTTGCTGGAGCCTCACGATCTCGCGAGGGCCGTGATCGCAGGCGCGCTCGTCTTTCCCCCGCTGCCGCAGCTGCCTTACCAGCCCTGGCGGGCGTCGCTCTACACACCCGAGGAGCTCTTCGCCGGCTTCGACCCCGCCGACCCGTGCACGTACTGCGACACGCTCGACGCGCGCGTCTACCGGCACTTCCTCGCGAAGGGCGGGGCCGACGAGGCGCCGATGCTCGAAGCGTTCGCGCAGCGTCTCCACGACCACGGGATCATGGAGGCGCTCGAGGCGATGCTCAGGGCGCATCCACGCGTCGTCGCCTTCATGGGCGGGCACGGTCTGAGCCGGGCCGAGCCCACCTACCTCGCGGTGGCGCGCATGGCCGGCGAGCTGGCCGCGCGTGGGTTCGTCGTCGCCACCGGCGGCGGGCCCGGGGCGATGGAGGCGGCGAACCTCGGGGCCCGGTTCGCGGGCCGCGATGACGCGGCGCTAGCGCGCGCGGTCGCGGCTCTCGCCGAAGCGCCCCGCTACGACCACGGCGAGTGGCTCGCCAAGGCGTTCAGGGTGCGTCGAGAGCACGCGGCTCTCCTCGAAGAGCCTCCGGTGCCGACACTCGGCATCCCGACGTTCTTCTATGGTCACGAGCCGCCGAACGCGTTCGCGACGCAGCACGCCAAGTACTTCGCGAACTGCATTCGTGAGGACGGCTTGGTGAGCCTCGCCACCCACGGCATCGTCTACGCACCGGGGAGCGCGGGGACGGTTCAGGAGATATTCCAGGACGCGTGCCAGAACCACTACGGAACCGTGCACGGCATGGTCTCGCCGATGGCGCTCTTCGGTGTCCAGTACTGGACCGACGCCCTGCCGGTGATGCCGCTTCTCCAGGCGCTCTCGGCAGCGGGGTGGCAGGACCGCGTGGTCGTCAGCGACGACCCTGCCGTGATCGTCGAGTTCTTGGTGGGCCACGGGCCGCGCGCGCTCGATCGCAATGCGTGGTCCTTTTGCCACGCGTTCTGCGCCTCGTAGCCGAGAGCTCGTCAGGCGCGACGGCGGCGCACGCGGGTGAGCGCGACGCCTAGAGCTGCGAGCGCGAAGAGACCCCCGGCCGGCGTGCTGCCGCCGGGCTCGCCGACCGTTCGGCAACCGCAGCCGTCGTCGTCGCCGCCGTCGTCGATGCCGTCGCCCGAGCCGCTGCCCGTCGAACCGCTGCCCGAGCCGCTGCCGGCGCCGCTGCCGGCGCCATTGCCCGAGCCAGACCCCGAGCTCGGCCCCGCCGACGCCGAGGAGGCGGTCGACATGACAGGCTCGCTCTGCACCGTCACCGTCGCGCAGTGGTAGTAGAAGCACGGCTCGCTGTGGGCCGACATGAACTCGAGCACCTGAAGGACGCAGTTGTCACAGGTGAAGTCGGCTGGGATCGGAAGCTCGAAGGTTTGAGGCCCGGAGAAGTTGTCGGTGTGAACGAACACGCCATCGGCCAAGACGGGGAGGGCGGGGGCCGGATCGATCTCGGCGCTGCCGCAGTTGGCGCCCATGACGGTCGGCTCGGGCGGTAGGCCGCTCTCGTCCTGCGCGATCGAAATCCGGTAGTGGCCAGGGTGGAAGATCGTCTCGTCGATCGTGATCGTCAGGGTGTCGCCCGATTGAACGGCCGTCACCATGCCCGTCGGCGTCGTCCCCCCGCCGCAAGGCGGCGTCTTTTGCGGGTCGCCCTGGCCGTTCTGGGCGTACTTGGCCGCCGGCGCTTCGAGGCGAAAGTGCGCGGGTGCGGTCGTCGCGCCGAAGAGCAGGCTGGAGGTGAGAGCGGCCGAGGCGAGGGCGCGGAGGAGCGTGCGGTCTTGCATGGGACGCCGCAAGCGTACGGCCGCCGCGCAGGGGCCGAAAGGACAAAGCCCGACCGCTACTTCTTCTTGAACAGGTCGACCGTGATGGAGCCCTTGCCCTTGCCTTTCGGCTTGCCTTTGGGCGCGTCTGGCTCCTCCGGGATCACGAGCTCGGACGCGTAGCCCTTGTCGCTCTTCTTCAGCGCGCGCACCTGGCCCGCCTCGGCCTCGGTCTCTGCGACGGGGGCGGCCATCATGTCGTCCGTGAAGCTGACGACGGCGTCTTCTTTCGCGGCGACCGCGGGCGCGGAAGGCTTGCCTGCCGCTCTTGCTTCGGCCTGCGAGGTGATCGCTTCGAAGGCGGCCGTCTCGAGCAGCGTCTCCTGGAACAGATGGAACAGCTTCGGCCCGGCGAACCACCGAACGCCGCGAACCTCGCCGTCGACGGCATACGCCAGCCCGACGAGGCGGGCCTGATCCGGCGCCGATTCGAGCACCCCCGCCGCTGCTCGCGACAGGGCGTGGCGCTTCGCGGTGACGTCGGCGTCGTCCAGTGTCGCGAGCAAGGTCCCCGAGTCGGACTGCTTGTCGTGGGCTTTGTTCGCGTCGGCCACGTTCTTCCAGACCGCGGACTGATCTTTGTCGTATTGCCCGGCGGCTCGGACCTGGCCGGTCGCCAGCGTGGCTTGCGCGGTGAACTTGCCGCCGGTGCTCGCGCCCTCGCGACTGGCGTCCCAGCGACCCTGCTCGACGCAGAACGCCGAGACGTCCACCGTCTGCTTGGGCGGCACCACGAAGTCCTCACCGATCTGGCGATCCTGCTTGCCCCCTTTGACCACTGTCCCGGCCAGGATCAGGATCGGCAGCTCGCCTCGGTTCTCGATCACGAGGGTGTCGACGCGGGCCGAGGCAGATGCACCTTCGTCCTCTTCTTCTTGGCGGACGTCTCGACCGCGCATGGGGCGAGGGCCCTCGCCGTCGGCCCCGATCTCGCGGACCTCTGCCTTGGCGAGCTGGATCGCTTTCGCGAGCGTCGTGAAGTCGCCGACGTCGCGCGGGTCTCTCGCGTACACGGGGAATACGGTCAGGTTCTGGACGAGCACGCCCTTGCCGACCCACACGTCCTTTCCAAGCGCGACGCCCGGGAGCGGCTCGCCCACGCCGCTCGCTTCACGCGACGTCCCGGGTGCAGGGGGCGCCGAAGAGCACGACAAGAGCCCGACCGATGCCGCCAAAATCCACGACAGCGCGTGATGATGCCCTCGGAGCATGACGTCTCCTCTCCCTCGAGCCCGCTCGAATCGGGCCACTGCCACGTCGCGATGGACGGCTCGTCTGTGACAAGCCAGGGCCGATTTCGTTGGGTGCGACCGAGCGCTCTCCCCCCTCGCGTGAGTGAGGGGGGTCGGGGGGGTGAAAGAGCAGCACCGACCTCATCGAGCACAACGACGGCGCCGATGTTCTCCATGCTGCTAAGCTCGGAGGCAGCGTGCATTCGTCTCGGCTCTCTCTTCTCTGCGCGGGCGTGCTGCTCGCAATGGCCGGCTGCTTCGTCGACGCCCTGGGCGGCGGCCGCGACGGTGGCACCGGCGGTGCCGGTGGCGCGGCGACCTCGAGCGCGTCCGGCGACGCGTCGAGCAGCGCCTCCGACGGTACGACCGCTGCGAGCAGCGGTGCCACATCGACCGCGAGCAGTGGAATGGGCGGTGCAGGCGGCGCCGCCCCCGAGCCCTGTCCGGTCGGTTGGACGCTCGGGGCGCTCCAGGACTGTTACCGCGTCGTGCCTCCTGGTTCTCAGGACGGCGTCGACCGAGACGAGGCAAAGAGCCTCTGCGAGGCCGCTGCGCAAGCCGTCGGCGAGAGCGGACGGCTGGCCTCCCCGAACAACACGCCGGACATCGCGACGCTCGAGACGCTCGGCGGCGCCCAGTTCGATATCTGGACGAGCGGGCGGTACGACAGCGGCCAACCGAACCAATTCGTCTGGGAGGGCAGCCCCGACACGTTCAATTTCCAGGGGGGCCAGGCCCCGTGGGCCGGCAACCAGCCCGACAACATGCCCGGCGAGTCGTGCGTCATCATCACCGACGGCGCGCTCCACACCTACGAGTGTTGGGACGTCGACTTCTCGCAGCCTTTCGCGGCCGGCTGCGAGATCGCGCGCTAAACGAGCATCCTCCGCAGCGTGCCGATCAACGACAGCCGCGGCCGGGCTGCCGTCGATCTCGCTCCGCGCGACAAGCGCCTCAGCTCTTGCTCGTACCAGGTGAGGGTCGCGGCGGCACCGATCCACGGTACGTCGAGCCTCGGCTCGTGCTCGAGACGC
>CALKVR010000113.1 GCA_938004815.1 uncultured Polyangiaceae bacterium
CGGTGGGAGAGGCCTCCGCAGGGACACGAACGGACGAAGGCATACGAAAGGTCAGCAAACCATGAGCACAAGCGGTTCACGCTGGGAGCCGATCGCCGGGGTCGCTCGTCGCAGGGGTGGTAACGGCATCGTCACCAAGGTCCGAGACAGGGACGGCGAATTTGCGGAGCCTTTGGCGATGAAGGTGCTCCAAGAAGGGCGCTCCTACGAACGTTTCAAACGGGAGGGTCGGAATCAAGACCACCCAGCGTTGGTGCGTGTGCTGACGAGTGAATTTCCGGCGGATGCCCGCGATGCTTACGTGATCATGCCTTGGTACGAGAAAACGGCTAGGGAATACGTGTCGGGCCACAGATTCAAGGGCAGTCCCATCGAGGCGATTCGGTTCAGCTTGCCAGTGATCGAAGGCCTGGAACACCTTCATAACCGCTCGATCGCGCATCGCGACATCAAGCCGGTGAACATCCTGCTCTCCGAAAAGGGGGAGCCGGTCGTCGCCGACTTTGGACTGTCGCGGAATGACGAGGACCCGGACCTAACTGGTACGCCAGAAAACCTGGGGTCGTTCAGATATCGTCCGCCCGAGTACAACGATCACAAGGCTGTTACGGACTTTCGCCCGGGAGACATCTTCGCCTTGGGGAAGACGATCTGGGCCCTTATCGCAGGGCGCGAGCCGGAACAGGGTGATGTCCTTCGATATCCTAGCTACGCCCTCAAAGGTTTGCTCGGGATTGGTGGCCCCCAGGTCGAGTCCATCCAATATCTGCTGAACAGGATGACCATGACACAGCCGGAGCAACGATTAGGAGTAGGCGAGGTGCTGGCCGAGTTCCGGGGGCTACTGTCGCCAGCGAGTACCACCGAGGGCGAACGATTGGGGGGGCTTCGAGCGCTCCAACGCCGTGTGGAAGCAAGCTCGGCGTTGCACGAACGAAGGCGCGCGAAGGCTGGTTCGAGCGCGATTGAAACTCAGGTGAAGGACTTCGTGTCGAGGCTTTCGCGAGCCTTCGGTGAGAAAATCGCGCCGCTTCGGAGTGTCGTCGGTGATGCAGGAGAGATCACGTGGGCAAGCCAGCAGAATCTGCTTTCAGGCGACCCGTCTTTTCGTGTCCTCGTTGACAACGTGCCTGAACTCGAGGCAATGGCACCGCGTGAGCTCTTCGGGGGGTTCGCCTGCTTCATTCCGTCTTCGGATCTGCCAGAGCTTGAGAGAGTGATCCTGGCGTTCGGCGTTCGGTTCGATGCGGAAGCGAGTGCCTTTGCCACCGTGGCTGCGAGGCATCACGGACCGTTCCCGAACCACGCACGCGGCGAATGGACGCTGGCGAAGTCTCCGGTCTTCGTCCCGCGGCTCACTTCGATGTCACCGACCAACTGCGATTCTCTGGCCGAACGCCAGGTCGGCTCCTTCGCCGAGCTAATCAGCAGTCAAACCGAGAAGGTGCCGGACTAGCGATGAGGTTCAGCCGACGTCGGCTGAGCTAGCCCCGGAGTTCACCAAGGCGAGAGGTAGCCCCCTAACGCGGCGTGCCTGCTGGACGGTCTCGATTCCCCCGAAAGACGGTGGCTTGGTGTTCGCTGAGTGCGCTCGCACTCGGGGCAAGCGCCGGACTCGTGGTCGCGCGCAGTTTGGAACCGTGGAAGACGCCGTACTCCGAGCTGCGCAGTTCGTCCGCGACCACGATGGTTCGCGATGGAGAGTCGACGGTGAGAAGCCCCAGATCGAACAGGGTGTGCAGGTCAGCTCGTAGCAAGAGGCCGTTCTGAACGTGATTCGTCTCAGGCCCGCGGTACGGCACGATGTGCGCGGCCTCGAGGATGGCCGTGATCGTGCACCCCGAGATGGCGCAAGCGCGGCCGTACGCGACGAGCAGGCTCTCTCGGAAGGCACGCCCCCCTTGCCGTCGAACGATTGACGCCAGAACTCGCTGACGAGCATCTTCGAGCCCGATCGGGTCGAAAGGGTCTTCGAAGCGTGAGCGAACAACCTCGAGCTCGTCTTCGAGGCTCGTGCGCGACTGCGGGTTCGGCTCATCGGTTGTGCCAGGCCCTGGATGAGCGCCCATCGAACCGTCAACCAGCCCCGCGCTGACGCAGTGCTGACACGCCGTCACGGTGAAGGTGTTCGCGGCCGCCCACGTGATCAGCTGCTGCTCGGGACCGCAGACCTTTTGCTTGGTGGTCAGCGAACCGAAGCCGTCGGTGAGCTGGAAGTACGGCGGACCCGACCCGAGATGCTGGCAGCGAGCGCCATGCAGCGTCGCTCGGGAACGCGTCTCGAAGGTGAGAAACGTTCCATCCTGGTGATCGGTCCTCCACGCTTGGAACAGCGCGTGGGCTTCGGGGCCGTGACGGCGGTCCCAGAACTGCTTCAGGTCACTCGTCCAAGCTCTTGAAGTGTAAGGGTGCAGCGTCCCCATCCCGGGAAACATGGCGTCACGGTACTCGGGCGCCACGCCCCGCCGCTGGATGGGCCACCCGACAAAGACATCGAGGCGCGGGTCGGGGGCGTATCCACCGAGCTTGGTGAGTTCGGCAACAAATGACGGTGCCGTGATGGTCCACAGGTCGGACTCGTTTAGTCTTTCGCCGAAAAGGTCCGGGCGAGGATGCGACGCGGGAGTGACGACCTCGAAGGAGCCAATTGCCCGCGCATCTGCGTTCGGCCGCTTGTAGTAGAAGTGGATGAGGTCCCCGACCCGAACGTCGCGCACGTTCCCGATCCACGCGCCCTCGCGATTGTGGGCAGAGCGGCAGATGAACCCCCGCTTCTCCGCCAAGATCATGGTCGCGGCGTAGTCGACCTTCTTGTCGGTCGCCTTGTAGACCCACTCCACCACCCAACGATAAATCCCTGCAGGCGGGGTGTCGAGAGTGCCCCACGAGTGATCCGAGACCGACAGAACGACCAGCTTGGCGGTCCGCGGTGACGAGCGCCGCGCCGTCCGGCGCTGTGCTGTTCGCGGCACCAACGACCCACAACCCTGGTAACCTGCCGACCCAAACGGCAAGGAGAGCGGGTGGAGGTCTTCGGTCTTCGCGACAAGCTGATCAGCGACTACTCGGACTACGTCCGGTCGTTCATCCAGATCAGCGACGTCCGCATCGCGAAGCTCGTGAACGAGGCGCTGGAGGGCGGAGCGCTGTGGCCGGCACCGCTGCTTCAGGTGAGCCCGTCGTTCGAGCTGGGCGAGTCGCTGGAGGAGCTCGTCGGCGCGAAGGAGCTCCACCCGGAGGCGCGCCGGATCTTCGCGCGGAAGCGCGAGGACGGAACCATCGAAGCTGAGCTGCGGCTCTTCCGGCATCAGGTGGAAGGCCTTCGCGCAGCGAGGCGACGAGAGCCGTACGTGCTGACGACCGGGACCGGGTCCGGAAAGAGCCTCTCGTACATCGTGCCCATCGTCGATCACGCGCTGCGTGAGCCCGGGCGCGGCCGCATTCGGGCGATCGTCGTGTATCCCATGAACGCGCTCGCCAACAGCCAGGAGGGCGAGCTCGAGAAGTACCTCGAGCGAGGGTTCCGCGAGCGCCCGGTGACGTTCGCGCGTTACACCGGGCAGGACGACGAAGCAGCGCGAAAGCGGATCGTCGACGACCCGCCGGACATCCTGCTCACGAACTACGTGATGCTCGAGCTCATGCTCACGCGTCCCAAGGAACTCCCCCTTGTACGCGCGGCTGCCGGCCTGAGTTTCCTGGTGTTCGACGAGCTCCACACCTACCGCGGCCGGCAGGGCGCGGACGTCGCACTTCTCATCCGCCGGGCGCGGGCGGCCTTCGAGAGTTCGGACCTTCTTTGCGCTGGCACGAGCGCGACGATGTCGACCAAGGGCACATGGCCCGAGCAGCAAGTCGAGATCGCCTCCGTTGCCAGCAAGATCTTCGGCACCGACGTGAAGCCATCCAACGTCATCGGCGAATCGCTCGTACGCGCGACGCCAGAGTTCGTGATGGACGATGCTGCGCGAGCGCTCCTAGCCGACGCCGTCGGCGACCGCGGGGCCATCGCGGCGTTGAAGCTCTCGGACCTCGAGCGAAATCCGATCGTCCGGTGGTTGGAGGGCACGGTTGGCGTCCGCCGGGATCCTTCGGGTCGCCTCGTTCGGGCGCCCCCGCTTCCCTTCGGTGACGAGGGCCTCGTCGGCAAGCTCTCGGCGGCGAGCAGGATGGAGCGCGATTGGTGCCGCGACGCGCTCCTGGCGGTGCTCGAGGCGAGCTCGCGCACGGCTCGAGCCGATGGGCGGCCGCTCTTTGGCTTGCGGCTGCATCAGTTCCTTTCGAAGGGTGACACCGTTTACGCCTCGATCGAGGCAGAGCCCGAGCGTCATCTGACACTCCACGCTCAGCTCTTCGTTCCCGGGACCGAGCGTTCGAAGATCTTGCTACCGCTCGCCTTCTGTCGCGAATGCGGGCAGGAGTACTACGTCGTCCGGCGCCGCCAGGTGGCGGGGACGGATGTCGTTTACGAGAAGCGGGATCTCGGTGACTTCAACGCGTCGCACGGTCAGCCAGGATTCCTGCACGTGTCGTCCGAGGCCCCTTGGCCGACCGATCGCCAGACGGTGCTCGAGAGGCTTCCGGATACGTGGCTCGACGGGGATGAGGTGTCGCGTTCGATGAAGGAACGTGAGCCTCGAAGGGTCACCGTGGCACCCGACGGCCTAGAAGGCGAGCCAGGTGTTGGCGCCGCCTTCATCCCGGCGCCCTTCGGGTTCTGCTTGTCGTGCGGTGTCGCGTACTCGAACCGGCAGACCCGCGATTTCGGGAAGCTGGCGACGCTCGGCTCCGAGGGGCGCAGCACGGCGACGACAATCCTCTCCCTCTCGGCGATCCGGCGACTGCGGGAGGACGCGTCGGTCCAACCCATCGCTCAGAAGCTACTCACGTTCACCGACAACCGGCAGGACGCCTCCCTCCAGGCCGGACATTTCAATGACTTCGTAGAGATCGTCGAGCTTCGCTCCGCGCTCGCCGCTGCAGTGGCCAAGGCGCCCGACACCGGCTTACGGCATGACGAGCTAGGGCAAAAGGTCTTCGAGGAGCTCGCGCTCCCCCTCTCTGCCTACGCGCTGAACGACCAACTCAGGTTCGCCCAGCGACGTGAAGTAGACGTAGCTCTTCGCGAAGCGATCGCCTACCGGCTGTTCGTCGATCAGCGCCGGGGTTGGCGCCTGACCTCGCCCAATCTGGAGCAGTGCGGTCTACTCGAGGTCGAGTACGACGGCCTCGACGAGCTCTGCGCAGAGGAGTCTCTCTGGCAGGACACGCATCCGGCCCTTGCGGGGGAGCTCTCGAAGCAGCGAGAGCGTGTCTGCCACGTCCTCCTTGACTACCTGCGTCGCGAGCTCGCGATCGCCGTGCCGTTTTTGGATTTGAACTGGCAGGAGGCTGCCGCGACGCGGAGTTATCACCAGCTCCAGTCGAGCTGGGTGCTGCCGTCGCCTGAGAGCTTGCAGCAGGCGAGCATCATGTTCGCCCGCAGCCGGCCGAAGCAAGGCAGGCTCTCGCGAGACTGGTCTTTCCTCTCTCCCCGCGGCGGGTTCGCCCAATGGCTGAAGAAGGACGGTCTGGTCACGGCCGTCGAGAAGAAGCTCGCGACGTCCGATATCGAGGCGATCCTGAGAGATCTAACTGCAAAGCTCCTCGAGGCGAACTTCCTCGTTCCCAAGGAGCAGCTCGAGAAGCTCACCGGCGTGCAGCTGGCTCCGGGGGTCTTGCGGTTCAAAGCCGGCAGTGGGCTCCTCGCGGCTCGCGACCCGTTGCGCATGCCCAAGGGGCCAGCGGGCGGACGTGTTCGCGTTAACCCAGCCTTCGTCGCCCTCTACCGCGCGGGGCCTGCGGCCTACGCCGCGCTCGAGGCCCGCGAGCACACGGCTCAGGTCGCCAACGAGTGGCGCGAACAGCGCGAGGAGCTCTTCCGGCAGGGCAAGCTGCCGATCCTCTATTGCTCACCGACGATGGAGCTGGGTGTCGACATCGCTCAGCTCGACGTGGTCGGACTCCGAAACGTGCCGCCCAGCCCGGCGAACTACGCGCAGCGCAGCGGGCGGGCCGGCCGGAGCGGTCAGCCGGCGCTCGTCTTTACGTACTGCAGTGCGGGCAGCCCTCACGATCAGCACTACTTCCGCCGCCCGGAAAAGATGGTGGCCGGCATCGTCGCCGCGCCGCGGTTGGATCTCGGCAACCAGGATCTGGTCCGTGCTCATGTGCACGCAATCTGGCTCGCCACGTCCGGGCTCGACCTTGGGCAGTCGATGAAGGACGTTCTCGATGTCAGCGGCGATCTGCCGCCTCTCTCGCTGCTGGAGCCCATTCGGCAGGCGCTCGAAGATCAGACCACGCGCGACCGAGCGGCAGTCGTCGCCGGCGGTGCGCTCGCGGACGCGCTCTCCCAGGTGGCCGGCAAAGAGACGGTGGATGTGTGGCTCGCACGGGTGCTGCGCGAGATCCCGCAGCGCTTCGAGAACGCGTGCGAGCGCTGGCGGAGCCTTTACCGAGCCGCGCATGGGCAGCAGATCCGCCAGAATCGGATCGCGCTCGACGCGTCGCGGGATGCGAAGGAGCGCGAGGCAGCCGCACGCCTTCGCCAGCAAGCCGAGACGCAACTGCGGCTGCTCACCGAGATCGACGTGCGCGGCAACTCGGATTTCTACGTGTATCGCTATCTCGCGAGCGAAGGGTTCTTGCCGGGCTATGCGTTTCCCCGGCTGCCGCTGTCGGCGTACATCGAGGGCCAGCGCGGAAAGAAGGGCACGGAGGCGTACCTCTCGCGGCCGCGGTTCATCGCGATATCAGAGTTCGGACCGCGGAGCCTCATCTACCACGAGGGCAATCGCTACGCTGTCACACGAGTGGCGCTCCCCATGGGCGCCGGAGACGGCGTAGAGAAGACCCGCGCTGCGATTTGTGAGGTGTGCGGCTACCTGCATCCCCGCGGCGATGATCCTGGCAGCGACCTCTGCGAGCGCTGCGGTCAGGCGCTTCCCGCGGTCATCCCCAACCTGTTCCGGATGCAGAACGTGACGACGAAGCGCCGCGATCGCATCAGCTCCGACGAAGAGGAGCGGCAGCGCTTGGGTTTCGAGATCCTGACCACGATTCGGTTCGCCGACCGCGGCGAGCACGGCTCCGCGCGGGAGACGCGCCTGGTCGACTCGACGGGTGAGCTGGCGTGCGAGCTCGTTCACGGAGACTCCGCGACAATCTGGCGGATCAACGTGGGTTGGCGCAGGCGCGCGAGCAAGGACCAGCGCGGCTTCTTGCTCGATGTTGAGCGCGGGATCTGGGCAAAGCGTCCGATCGAGACAATGGGTGCCGAGGACCCCGAGGACGATGGCCCTCAGGAGGCGATGTCGAATCGGCGCGAGCAAGTCATTCCATTCGTGGCCGATGCGAGAAACTGTCTGCTTGTCACGCCGGCCGGAAACCCCGGCAAGAAAGCGCTCATCACCCTGGGGTATGCGCTGCAGGGCGCCATCGCACGCGTCTTCCAGCTCGAGGAGCGAGAGCTCGCGGTGGAGGTGTTGCCAACGCTGGAGACCGCGCGGACGATCTTGCTCTACGAGGCATCCGAAGGCGGTGCGGGCGTTCTATCGAGCCTCGTCTCCGACCGCGACGCCTGGGCCGAGGTGATCGATGCTGCCCTCGAGCTGGCCCACGTCGATCCCGTAACCGGAGCCGATCGCGGTGGGCCCCTGAATGGCGAACCGTGCGAGGCGGGCTGCTACGAGTGCCTGCTGTCGTATTTCAACCAACGGCACCACGACGCGATCGACCGCCGCCTGGTGGCGCCTGCTCTCCTCGGCTGGAGGAGCGCCCGGTTCGAGACCTCGGCCACGCTCGCCCCACGGAGCGAGCACTTGGAGCGCCTCCTGCACCTGGCCGAGACCGAGAGCGAGCGGCGGTTCTTGAGGCTCTTGGATCAGCGCGGCCACCGGTTGCCGTCCACGGCGAAGCTGGAGCTGCCGAGCCTGCAAGCGCGCGCCGATTTTGCGTACGAACAAGAGCTCTACATTGTGTTCGTCGACGGGCTCGGGCGCGCGCCCGCAGAGGCGCGGTCGCGCGATCTGGAGGCTGAGGAGCGCTTGATG